>JAKALV010000129.1 GCA_021824055.1 Acidobacteriota bacterium | reverse complement strand
TATAACAACGACGGGACGGACGCCGCGTCGCGGTGATTGAGTGGCGGCGCCCGGCCGGGCCGCAGACTGTCCGGTTTCGAACGACAAACATCCGTAACATGTCCCTGAGATGTCGTCGGACGCGCTTCGCGCTTTTCGCCGGAACGCCGTGCAGGTGCGCCAGGGCCTGGAGGGTCTGACCCGCCACGCGGGCCGGCTGCAGGTGGATCACGGGCAGATTCGCGACGCCAACCTGATCGAGCGCTACAAACGGCTGGCGATTCCCGTGCGGCGCGCCCTCAATCCGACGGATCGCGTGTCGTTCGTCGCGGCCCTGGCGACGACGAAGACACTGGCGTCAACGGCGAATTCGGCGACGCCGGATCTGTCGGACGCCGCGCGCGACTGGTCGTCATTTCAGTCGGAACTCGACAGCACCGTCACCCTTGGCGGCAACAAGGTGGCGCGGCGGAAGATCCTGGCAGGTTTTCTGGACGCGGCCGCGTTCTACGATCAGCTCGACCGCGACAAGGCGTACAACACGTTCATCGCAGAGTGGGGCACGGCCGCCGAAGGCCTCGGCGGTCAGCTCACGGAAGATGCGGCGCGCGTGATCGTGGAACTCGATACGGCCGCCGCTTCGGTGCTCGGCGAGCCGGTGATTCTGCCGCCGCCTGAGAAGACCCCGCCGCCACCACCGGATCCGAAGGAACCATTATGGAAGCGCATCTGGTCGCTGATCAGGCCGGAGCCTTAGATCAAGGGCATTCAACATGGGGGGCCATGGGGACCATGGAGAAGATCAAACCAACAGCTTTCAAAGAGCTTGTTGAAAACTGTCGGGGTTGGTTTTCCCTATGGTCCTCCATGGCCCTCCATGTTGAATGCTCTCAGATCGCCGCCAACATCGCAGCCACGGCCGATTCTGCGCCGGTTTCCGCTCTGACCTGCCGGCCAACCATATCCGCGCGTTCGATATAGCGCTTCTCGCTCAACAGCGTCTTCAGTTCGTCCGCGACACGCGATGCGGTGTAGCGCGTTGGATAGAGCACGCGCGCGATGCCGAGGTTCTTCACGCGATACGCGTTGTCGGGCTGGTCGTGCGCGTGCGGCGCCACGAGTTCAGGACGGCCGGCGCGCATCGCCTGCCCCGTCGTCCCGGCGCCACCCTGGTGGACGACCACCGCGGCGCGGGGAAACAACTGATCGTGGGGCGCGCTGTCGATGGCCATGACGTGGGGCGGCAGATGGCGCGGGATGTTCTCCGGATGGCGGCCCACGAGCAGCACGGCGCGGCACTTGAGTTCGGCAATCGCCTGCGCGCTCTCGTCATAGAACGATCCGGCCGCGCTCACCGCCGACGTTCCCAGCGTAAATACCACCGGCGGTTCGCCCGCGTCGAGAAACGCGCTGAGCTCCGCGGGCATTGGAATCGCGCCATTGGAGAACGGAAACCCGGTGACCCGGCTGTTCGCCGGCCAGTCGCGCTGCCGGTCGCCAAGCAGCCGCGAGAACAGCGCGAGGGTGCCGTGCGGCGAGAACTGCCCCTCATACAGCGGATCGGCGCCGCGCGGCAGACCCAGTTCTGCGCGGAAGGCGTGCACCGGCGCCACCCACGGCGCCGTGATCCTTCGGGCGATCGTCATCAGCAGGCGTCCCGTCCACGGGCCGAGATGGCGCAACGCGATGGCCGACGGCATGTTGGGCAGCACCGGGAAGTCGTACGACGAGAAGAACGACAGCGGCGACAGCACGGTCGAGACCCACGGCAGCTTCAGCTTCGCGGCCACGAGCGGCGCGGCAAACGTGATTGGATGCGACACGATCAGGTCCGCACCCTCGGCCGCCGCGACAAGGTCCTCGTAGCTGTCACGCACCGTAGGCGAAATGAGCTCGCGGATGATGATCTCGGATCCGCGCGTCGGTTCCATGATGCGCCGGATCAGCGGCGTGTCATCGGGACTGACGTCGGGACGAAGCGGCCGGAACTCAAAGCCTTCGCCCGTGACCAGGCTCTGGTAGTAGGGGCACGACGCAATCACCGGCGTGTGGCCGAGCGCCTTGAGCCGCGTGGCGATCGCCAGCGACGGAAACAGATCGCCGTACGATCCCCAGCAGGCCAGGACGATTCGGGACATGGATGCTTGATTCTAGTCGTCCCAGGTCCCGGGACCGCGAAGCCTCTACCCCTTGAACATGTTCCTGATCACGAACCCAACGTTGGCGGGACGCTCGGCAAGCCGGCGCATGTACCACGGGAACCAGTACTCGCCGTAGCTGATCAGGCACCGGATGCGCAGGCCGCGCTTCGCGAGCTCGACCTGGCGGGGCGTGTTGATGCCGTACAGCATCGCGAACTCGTATCGGCTCTTGTCGATCTTGCGCTCTTCGATCAGTTTGAGCAGGCGCTCCTGAATCGAGACGTCGTGCGTGGCGATATGCAGCAACGCGCCCGGCTTGTTCGCATCGTCCTGCAACAGCCGCGCGCAGTTCTTGTAGTACTGCTCGTCGACCTTGCTCTTCTCGGGAAACGCGACGGTCGGCGGCTCGAGGTAGGCGCCCTTCACCATGCGAATTGTCGAGCCGAGCGTGGCGAGCTCGTCGAGGTCCTTGTCGGTGCGGATCATGTAGGCCTGGATCGCGACACCGACGCTCGTCGAGTGCTGGCGCAGGCGTTTGAACAACGCGAGCGTGCCATCCACGTACGGCGAGCTTTCCATGTCGAGCCAGAACAGCGTGCCCTGCGCCTCGCACGCCTTGAGCAGCTTCAGGCAGAAGTCAAAACACTTCTCTTTGTCCTGATCGAACCCGAGCTGCGTGGGCTTGATCGACACCTCGCAGTTGATGCCGGCCTTCTTGATGAGGCCGAGCACCTTGATGTAGTGGTCGAACACCTCGTCGGCTTCCTCGAGGCGCGTGATGTTCTCGCCGAGCCGCGTGAAGATCGTGTTGATGCCCGTCGGCTTGAGCGCGACGGCGGCCTCGATCGCGTCTTCCACGCGCTCGCCCGGCATGAACTTCTTCACCGACCGGCGCACAAATCCCGTGCGCATCGCGCGTTCACGCATCCACGCGTTCGTGGACGCCCATAACAGACCCTTGCGCATCAAAGACATAGACGACGACCCTGTATCTGGCTAGCTGGTTATCTGGTTAGCTGGCTATTGAAATCTGGCTATTGAATAGCTGGCTATTGGACGTCGCCATCGGGGCGCTCCAAGGTAGATAGTTCGCGATCAATCGCCAGATATCAAATAGGAAATTCCAATAACCAGCGAACCAGACAAGAAACAGCCAGATTCTCTCTCTGATCTGGCTATTGTCCCCCAGCCGGCGCAGACGTGAGCGGCTTGATCGCGCCGCGATGGCACGTGTAGCACGTCACCTTCGGCGCGTCGGGTTCCGCCGGCATGCCGACCGAATCGAGCGTCTTGTTCAGGTCCATCGTCATCTGGATCATCTTGCGCGCGACGTCCTTCTTCGGATTCTCGTCCGACGCGCGCTGGGCCATGTCGTCCACGTGGCAGTGCTTGCACTCAACGCCAAGCGACGCCGCATAGACGCGCATCATGGCCACGAGCACGGGCCGCGGCGTGTCTTTGGGAAGCACCTTGAGGTTGGTCGGGGGCCCGCCGCCTTGGCGGCCGGCGCCGGGAGGCGGGGGCTGCTGAGCCTGGCCTTGCACCTGAGCCGACGCCCGCGCGCCCGCCACCACCAGGCCACAGACCATTACCGCAGCAACAAGAGAAAACGAACGGAATGAACGCATCACGCCTCCAAGAAACGCAAAGAAGAATTCGGGAACGGGCATTGTACGAGAAGTTCGGGCGGCTGCACCTCTGAAGTTCGCTGGTGGTTCGGGAGGCTGCGCTGGGGTTCGGGGGACTGGCGCCGGTGGTTCGGGGGGCTTCGCGCGTGGTGCGGTTCGGCGCGCACCTCGCTTCGCTCGGGCGCGCCAAGATCGTTGCACGCTGACGCCACCCAAGATAGCGGCACGCTGACTCATCCAAGGTCGCAGCACGACGTGCGCACCGAACCGCAGCGCGCGCGAAGCCCCGCACCACGCGCGTCAGCCCCCCGAACCACGCGCGCCAGCCCCCCGAACGACGACGAAGCCAGCCGAACCGTTCGAGACCGCTCGCTGGCCATCGCTTCTGACGGCGTCCTCACGACGCTTCGACGCTGCGCCGATATGGGCTGATGGCGGGCGGTGCCGTGGGCTGACTGAAGCGTGTGGTGGTGTTGGGCGCGCCCGAGCGAAGCGAGGTGCGCGCCGAACCGCACCACGCGCGAAGCCCCCGAACCACGAGCGTCAGTCCCCCGAACCACGCGCGCCAGCCCCCCGAACGATTTCGAAGCCAGCCGAACCGTTCTTCAGTCCGCGCGAAGCGTCCTGGCCGGATCCGTCCGCATCGCCCTGAAGGCCGGGGCCGCGATGGACGCGATCGAGACGAGAAGCACGGTGGCCGTGACCGCCCCGAACGTGACGGGATCACTGGGGCTGATGCCGAACAGCACCGGCGCCGCCAGCCGGGCGAATCCAACCGCAAGAACCAGGCCGATCGCCATGCCGATCGCAGTAACCTTCAGCCCGTCGACCAGCACCAGCCGACGGATGCCGGACGGCGCGGCGCCCAGCGCCAGGCGCACCCCGATCTCGCGCGTGCGCTGCCCCACGGAGTAGGAAATCACGCCATACAACCCGCCGGCGGCGAGCAACAGCGCCAGCAGCGCGAATGAGATGAACAAGCCGTTGATGATGCCGCTGCTGGAGTTCTCGTCGGCCTCGATGTCGCTGACCGTGCGCAGATCCGAGATCGGCACCGTTGCGTCGAGCCCGCGCATCGCGGCGCGCAGATCGGCCGTTTGCCGGTCGGGCGCGGTCGAGCGCGTCAGCGCCAGCATCGCGCGCGCGGGCCACTGCGCGAACGGGACGTACACCTGCGGACTGGTCGTCGTGATGTTTGGTGCGCGGGTGTCTGCGGCAACGCCGACGATGGTCACCGACCGTTTCGGCTCGTTGCGGCCGGCCAGCACGATCTGGCGGCCGATCGCGGCGGGCACCCCGCCAAAGTACCTATCGGCCGCGGTCCGATTGATGATTGCGACCGACTGGGACCGATCGGTGTCGCCATCGGCAAACCCGCGGCCGGTCAGAACGGCCACGCCGGTGGCGCGGAAGTACGCGGGCGTCACCGAGAACCAGGATGCCCACGGCTGGTCGTTCGCGCGACTGCCGAGCGACAAGCCTTCTATCTGCCGCATCACCTCGCGATCGAACACGGGCAGCGAGCTGACGACGGCCACGCTGGTCACGCCGCTGAGCGCCCCAAGTCGATCCGCCAGCTCCGTCGCGAACCGCGCCCGCGCGGCATCGTCCGGGTACCGATCGTCGGGCAGCTCGAATCGGAAGGAGGCGAGCGCGCTGATGTCGAGCCCCGTGTCGATGTGACGCAGATACAGCATCGATCGCACGGCGAGCGTCGAGACGACGAGCAGCGACAGCGCCAGCGCGACCTGCGCGGCCACGAGGACGTCGCGGCGGCGGCGTCCCGCGCGGCCGCCGCTCGTGCGGCTGTCGCGCAGGGTTTCGGCGCTCGTCGCCTTTCCCGCCGACATCGCGGGCCACAGGCAGAAGATGAGCGGCGTGACGATCGAGATCAGCGCGGCAAAGATGAGCACGTTACCGTCGATGGCGAGCGTCTTCATGAACGGTTCGTAGGCCACGGCGTTCACGGTGCGCAACCCCGCGTACGCGAGCGCGACGCCGACGACGCCGCCGATGAGGCTCAACACGGTGCTTTCGGCAAGCAGCGGACGGACCAGCTGCCAGCGCGACGCGCCGAGCGCCTGCCGCACCGCGAGGTCGACCTTGCGCGCGACCAGCCGGGCCATCACGAGGTTCGCCAGATTCGCGCACGCAATCAGCAGCACGAAGCCGACGACGATCGCGAGGAGCAGCAGCACGAGCCAGGTATTGCCCGAGGTCATGGCGCGCCGCGTCGACACGACGCGCGCGTCCCAGTCCTGGTGACTTTCGGGATGATCCTTCGCCTGTTGCTGAGAAATCGCGAGCACCTCCGCCGCCGCGCCATCGAGCGTCGCGCCAGGCGCGAGCCGGCCAAAGGCGCGCAGCGTCCGCGCGTCTCGCGGGGCGTTCGGATTCATCGGCTCGGGCACCCACATGTCGACGAGCGACATGTTGCCGAGCTCGACCTCCGGCGGCATCACGCCGACCACGGTCAGCGGCTGGCCGTTGAGGAGAAACTGGCGGCCGATGACGCCGAGGTCGCGCTGAAAGCGCTCGCGCCAGTAGCGCGAGCTCAGCACCGCGACCAGCGGCCGTCCGGCCTCGCCATCATCGGCCTGAAAGAGACGACCCGTCAGCGACTTCATGCCCCAGACGTCGGTCACATTCGCCGTGCCTCTGAGCGTCGTGACACGCTCCGGATCCTGCCGATGTCCCGTCAACGTCGCGGGCTGCACTTCATAGGCGGCGATCGCCGAGAAGCTCTTCGCGCGCTCGCGGAACTCGAGGAGATCCGGCATCGAGATCTGGCCGCGGTCGATGGCGCGCGGCGCGTTGACCGTCTGGATCCACCCGAGGCTGTCCGGGTCTTTGATGGGCAGCGCGCGAACGACGATTGGATTGGCGATGCTGAACAGCAGCGTGTTCGCGCCGATCGCCAGTCCCAGCGTGAGGATAGCAATCGCGCTGTAAGTCTTCGCGTGCCACGCAGTGCGCGCACCGATAACGACGTCCCGCCAGAGGCTGCTCATGTCAAGGCTCCTTCGTGGTGACGCGGCGGTGTAGGGCGGCGGAATGCGATGGCGCACCAAGCCGAACGCCTGACGCCAGTAGCGCACGCGGGCCCGCGCGCGGCCGAGTGCGGCCGCGTCGCGCTCGAACAACTCGTCGAGGTCGCCGATGACGAACTCGCGTTCGGAAGGCGGCAGCAGAACGGCCGCCAGCCAGCGTGCGATCCGCGGTGGCCGTGCCTTCACAATCCGATCTCCGATTCGAGGCCTTCGGTCATCCGCCTGAGCGAGGTCAGTGACTGCTTGAGGGCGCGCTGTCCGGCGGCGAGCACCTTGAAATGCTTCTTGCGCCGCCCGCCACGCTCGGCCGTGGGCTCGCCCAGGCGGCTCGCGACAAGGCCTTTGGTTTCGAGCCGGTCGAGCGTCTTGTAGACCGCGCCGAGCGACACCGCGCGTCGGGCTCGGCCGGCGATCTCGTCGCAGAGCGTCACGCCATACGCCTCGTGTCCGAGACGAATCAGCGCAATCAGGACAAGCTGTTCGAATTCCCCCAATACCGCATCAGCCATGCGGATATCTTAGACGATGGAGAAGATATGCAGTTCCGGTTGGACTAGTGGGGCAATGAGGCAGTGGGGCAATGAGGCAATGAAGCAATGAGGCAGTTCACTGCCCCACTGCCCCACTGCCCCACTGCCTAACTATTAGTCGCGTGTCCTAGCTCTCAGTGGTCGGCGGCAGTTCCGGCACCTGCGGGACGACGCGCACGAACTGGCCGCGCTGCATGAGCTCGCGGCCCTTGCCGCCGCGGCCCGTGACGCTGTATTTGGTCGTGCTGATCGTCTGCTCCGCGCCGCGCGTCGTCTCGACCGTCATCAGGTCGCGGTCACCTTTCGAGGCGATGAACCCCAGCAGGCGGTCGTCCTCTTTCTGCAGCTTAATAAGGATGACGCCGCGGCCGGGGCCCGAGAGGAAGTTGATCTCGTCCACCTTGCAGATCATGGCGCGCGCCTGGCGCGTGGCGGCGATCATGATCTCGTCGCCCGTCACCTTCGCGACGCCGACGATCTCCGCGTCCTTCCCCGCACGCGCGTAGCGCCGGCCCGCGCGCGTGCTCGGCTCGACGAAGCCTTCGAACGAGAACCGCAGACTGTACCCATCGCTCGACACGGCGACCGCGTGCACGGGCGGAATTCCATCGGCCTTCGCCGCCTTGATCTTGCCAACGCTGCGCTCGTCGAGACTGAACGCCGCCACCACGCGCTCGCCGTCCTTGAGCTTGAACAGCTTCTGAATCGGATCGCCGTAACCGGTTGACGCGGGGATGTCGGCGATCTTCGCCGTGTACGCCGCGCCGAAGTTCGAGAAGAACACCACCGTGGCGCGCGTGCTGCCGGGCAATACCGCCAGGACCGCGTCGCCCTCGCGCGTGCGCGTGGTCGCGATGTCCTTGATCTCCTTCTGCCGCTTCACCCACCCGTCGCGCGTGACGATGACGACGTTGTCTTCCTCGATGATGAAGTCGTCGGCCGAATACTCCTGCTCTTCGACCTCGCCGGTGATCTGGGTGCGGCGCGCGTCGCCGTAGGTCTTCTGCACGAGCTCGATCTCGCCGCGGATGATCTTCCAGAGATCCACCTTGCTCTTGAGCAGGGTGGCGATCTGCTTCGAGCGCTTGCGGCGCTCCGCGAGCTCGGTCTGGATCACGAGGATCTCGAGCCGCGCCAGACGGTAGATCTTGAGTTCGAGGATCGCGTCGGTCTGCTCGGCGTCAAGGCCGAAGCGCTTGATGATCCTGTCGGCCGCGTCCTGCTTGCCGTCCGACTTGCGCACGATCTTGAGAATCTCGTCGAGCGCGTCGAAAACCGTCTCGAACCCTTCAAGGATGTGGATGCGCTTCTTGAGCGTTTCGAGTTCGTCCTCGAGCCGGCGCGTGACGACGTGGAAACGGAAGTCGAGGAAATGCCAGAGCATGTCGTGCAGGTCCAGCCGCTCGGGCTTGCCGACCGCGGGATTCTCGGTCGGCACGAGGCACGTCATGTTCACCGGGAAGTTCGACTGCAGCGGCGTGTTCTTGAAGAGATACGCCATGACCATCTTCTCGTCGGCGTCCTTCTTCAACTCGAGCGCGATCCGCACATCGTCGGTCGACAGGTCCTTCACGTCGACCACGTG
>JAKALV010000128.1 GCA_021824055.1 Acidobacteriota bacterium | reverse complement strand
CTGACTGTTGGCATGATCTCCAACATGAAGGCGACAGAGCTGCTGCACACGAGGCTGGCTTTGTCGGAAGTCGCGTTCGCGGAGTTGGTGCTGTGGCGCGTCCCGAAGTCGGTTCCGGGATCGACCCACGCGTTCAAGTATCGGCTCGCTTATGTCGTCAACGGCACGTGCGTCGTTCGCTACGACAATGAAACGGGCAAGGGCGACCACCGGCATTTCAATGCCAGGGAACGTTCCTACACATTCGACACGCCGGAGAAGTTGATCGCCGACTTTCAGGCAGACATAGCGAGGTGGAATCGTGAGAACCGTCACTCTTGATGTCCGAACGCCTGGCGCGGCGATGCAGGACTTTGCTCGCGTGTGGAAAAGCGGCAAACCTGAAAAATCCGCGCGCATCAGCTTTGCCTCGCCCGAGTTGCTCTGGAAGGTCCTGACGGGGAAGCGTCTCGATCTGCTCAGGGCCCTGTGCGGTGCGGGCCCGGTCTCCATTCGAGAAGCCGCACGCCGGGCAGACCGGGACGTCAAAGCCGTCCATGGCGACGTCACCGCATTACTCAATGCCGGCGTGCTCAACCGCACCGACGATGGCCGCATCGTCTTTCCGTACGAGACCGTGAAAGTCGAATTCGTGCTGGCGGTGGCGTAGGACGTTGTGAGGCTCACTCCTTCAGGCCCGTCGTCCATTCCCTCGATCCCGCAGATCGCCGTGATGATTTCATACGGGCCGAGGCGCGTGCCGGGGGTGAGGCTCATGAGCTACTTCTTTCCGTCGGCGCCGCGCCAATTGAGCAGGACCGTGGCCGGACGCGGTGTCGTGTCAGTCGTTCCAACGAGCGCGAGAAAACGCTGGCCGTCGGGCATTACGGCCAACGAGCGCCGGAAGCCAAACGACCCGGTGGCATTGCCCGCGATCTTGAACAGTTGGTGCGGCGTCGACGCGGGTCGCTCGCGCTCCCCATGGAATTCGACGGCCATCACGGCGCCGGCGTTGTTGAAGAACAACTCGCTGCCATCTCGCCGCCACAGCGGCGACACGCCACCATTCTCCGAGACGCGCACTGGGCCGCCGACGAGCGTCGTACCGTCGATTCGCTGCACATAGATCTCCGGCTGTCCGGTTGATTGACTCACAAGCGCCAGCCAGCGGCCATCGGGCGAGAACTTGGCCTGCTGGATGCTCGCCCCCTGAACGGTGAGGCGTGTCGGTGCGGCACCATCAACCGGTGCCGCCCACAGGTTCGATCCATCGGCGCCGTCCTGCGAATCGTAGAGCACGAACCGGCCATCGGGCGACCAATCGGTGGGCCCGCCGGCCTTGCCCCAGAGGCGAACCAGCTGCGGCGGTGTCGAACCGTCGGCCGGACGCCGCATCAGATTCAGCGCGCCTTTGGCGTGCGCCTCCCAGGCCACCTGGCGATCGTCGAACGAGAACGTGAACAGATGATCGATGTCGGGATCCGTCGTGAAGCGGCTGGGCGCTCCGCCGGACAACGGCTGCAGCCACAGGTCGACGTTGCCGGACTCATCACTCCGCGAGAATCCCACCCATCGTCCTCCGCGCGAGATCTCAACCTCCGAGTACTCGCCGTCGGTGCCGATCGTGCCGGCCTCTTTTCCGTCACGCGTGAACCACGTCAACCGCGACAGGTCCGCCCTCCCCGCCACGAACGCGATCGCGCCGCTCGTGCTGCCCACGTAGTCGCTGTTGCTGACGTGTCCGAGCGGAAACGCCTCGGCGACGAGGCTCAGGTCCTTCGCGTTGAACCGCTGGGCCATCAGCACCTTCGCGTCTTCATGGACGATCAGATCCGGGCCGACGAAGGTCGGGCTCGATTGCGCGCCGGCATAGACGAGGTGCCGCGCCGATCCGTCAGCCCGCGACAGATAGATCCCCGTCTCGGCGCCGAACTGGAGGTAGAGCAACACCCGGCCGTCCGCCGATACCTGCAAATCGTCGAACTGTAAGTTGCGAAACGTCTCGGTCGCGAAACCGTTGGCCGGCCGCAGCGATCCGCCGGTGGCCGCCACGCGCATGAGACCCTGCCCATCGATCGCCAGCAGGAGATCGCCGTCGGGCAGCCACACAACGCTGCGGGGCGACGCCGGCGCGATCAGCGATGTCGGGCCGCCGGCCGCAGCGACGCGGCGAACGCTCCCTTGCGACACGAATGCGATCTGTTCGCTGTCAGGCGACCACAGCGCCGACGTCAGACCATTGGTGCCATCAATTACGTGCGGCGTCGCTTCGCTGAGTTCGCGCGTCCACAGGCGCGTCGTGCCGGCGGCGTCAGCCACAATCATCGCCAGCCGGCGGCCATCGGGCGACACCAGTGGCGCGCTGTGGAAGCGTCCGCCTCCCGGAGGCGGCTCGGTGAACATGACGGTCGACGTCGCGACGACGGGCGTCATGAATGTCGTCACTGTCGACATCGCCGCGGCGCCGATGAACAACGCGCCAAGCGCCCACGCCCACACCGCTCCGCTAGGCTTCGCGGCTGCGACCTCGGTCGCGGTCTTCTCAACGTCGAGCAGCAGCCACACGTCGCCGATGTCACGCAGGCGCTTCTTCGGATCCTTCTCGAGACAACGTGTGATGAGCCTGCGCCATCGTGCCGGCACCGCAGACAGATCCGGCTCCTTCGTCAGGACGGCGGCGATGACATCGCTGATCGTCTCGCCGGGAAATAACTGGCGGCCTGTCAGCATTTCGTAGACGACGAGGCCGAAGGCCCAGATGTCGGCGCGGCGATCGACGACTGTGCCGCGTGCCTGTTCCGGCGCCATGTAGGCGGCCGTGCCGATGATCATCCCCATTTGTGTCATGGCTGGCGATGTCATCGTGGGTCCCGGGTCCCACGTTCCGGGTCCCGGGTTTCCTTGTGGTCCCTGGTTCAGGTTCCGGTCCATCGCCTTCGCGAGCCCGAAGTCGAGCACCTTCACGGAGCCGTCTGCGCGGACTTTGATGTTCGCGGGCTTGAGGTCGCGGTGGACGACGCCTTGTTCGTGCGCGGCTTCGAGCGCGTCGGCGATTTGTTTCGCGAGCGGCAGCACGTCGGCGAGCGGCAGACCGGCCCGCGGACCTAAAGGTCCGCCGGCAAGAATCTCCGACAGGTCCTGCCCCTCAACCAGTTCCATCACGAGCGCCCGGGTCGAGCCTGATTCTTCGATGCCGTAGATCGCGGCGATGTTCGGATGATTCAGCGACGCGAGCACCTGGGCTTCGCGTGTGAACCGCGCGACGCGATCCGCATCGAGCGCGAACGATTCCGGCAGCACCTTGATCGCGACATCGCGATTGAGCTTCGTGTCCTTTGCCCGATACACCTCGCCCATCCCGCCTCTGCCCAGCTCGGCGAGGATCTGGTAGGGACCGATGGATCTTCCAATCACGGCCAGATCCTCGCCTGGGCTCCGGCGAGACCTCGCCGAAGCCCGCGCAACGCGGGAGCGAAGGCGGGGCCGCCGGCGCCGATGGCGGAGACGATCTCATAGGAACCCAACCGGGTTCCGGAAGTCAGTGACATATGGAGTTGCCAGAGTATATGCGCGCCCTGGGGCAAACAGGGGCGCGATGGGGCCAAATCCTGCCTGACGGCGAGCAGAGCTTCTGGTATCGTCCTCAGTGAACGAGGCCTCAACATGAAGCACTTCACAGCAGTCATCGAACGGGACGGCGACACCGGCTTGTACGTCGGGTGGGTGCCTGGTTTTGCGGGCGCGCACAGCCAAGGCGCGACGCTGGACGAACTGCAGGCTAATCTGCAGGAGGTCGTCGAAATGCTTCTCGAAGAAGGTGACCCGCACCTCGAGAGCGTGTTCGTCGGAACGCAAACGGTCGAAGTGGCGTGATCCATGGGCAAGGCACCAGTCCTGAAGCCGCGCGAAGTCGTGGCGCTTCTCGGGAAGCTGGGGTTTGCTGAGGTTCGACAGCGCGGCTCTCATCGGCAGTTTCGGCACGCTGACGGACGCGGGACGACCGTGCCGTTTCATCAAGGCCGCGACATCTCCCCGACACTCCTTCGCCAGATCGCGAAAGACATCGGCCTTTCGGTCGAGGACTTCTTGGCGGGCACCTCGGCTGACACCGCGTAACATGTCTCCTCGACAGGGCCGTTCTACTTCCTACTTGCGACTTGTTACTTCTTACTTGTCTTCGGCCGTTCCACTTTCCAGATGTTCGCTTCCTGCTGCTGCGCGCCGTAGTAGATCGTGCGGCCATCCGGCGACACGGCGATGCTGCGGTAGCTGTCCGGCGGAAGCGGCAACTTGATGTCGATCGCGTGCCGCTTGAGCGACGCGACATCCTGAATCATCAGTGTGTCGCCAACGCTCCAGTACACCACGTGCTTCGAATCAGGCATCCACGCCAACTGGATGCCGTCCGCGTCGTCACTGAGCGCGCGAACCGTGCCGGCAGCGACGTCGTAGAGCGCGTTGCCGCCGTATCCGCCGCCGGATGTCGGCGCGACGGCGCCGCCCAACCAGCGCCCGTCAGGAGACCACGTCGTCGGATTGAAGATGCCGCCCTGAACCGAAGGAGCCTTCACGATTGTCGCCGTCTTGCGCGTGACGGGCCATGGGGCCGTGCCGATCGCGATGTCCCGGTAGTTGGGTCCGGCCTCGAACGCGAGGTGGTGCCCGTCGGGGCCGAAGACCGGGTTCGCCGTGTCCTCGGGAAAATCCGTCAGCTTGAGGCGATTGCTGCCGTCCAACCGGATCGACCAGCTATCGTACTTGCCGTCCTTGTTCGAATAGAACGTCACGGCGCTGCTGTCCGGGGTGAACATCGGAATCCAGTCGCGCGCGATGTCATCGGTGAGTCGCGACAGAGCCGTGCCGTCGGGATGCATGACGAAGATGTCCTGCTGACGCTCGAAGATGTTGTTGAGCGCGAGCCATTTGCCGTCTGGCGACGCGTCGGTCGGCATCAGGCTGCCGGTCCGATGTTGCAGCAGCCGCACGTCGCCGGTCCGGTCCGTTACCGGATCGAACGCGATCGCCGCGGGATTGACCGACTGACTCATCGATCGAAAAACCAGGAAGCTGCCGTCCGCGGAGAGATGCGGCAGGTCCATCGACACATCAACGCCGGCGGCGATGGCCTCGGGCGCGCTCGTGGTTCGGCCCGACGTTTCGTCAATGCCGACGCGCCAGATCCCCATCGATCCACCGCGATCGCTCGCGAAGTACAGGAACCGTCCGTCGGGCGACCACACCGGCGCCCAATCGACCGCCGCATCTTTGGTCGCCAACACGTGCGGTCCTCCGGCGGCTGGTATCGTGACGATGTCGCGCTGGCCACCGACGGCCTGCCAGAACGCGATGCGCGCGCCCGATGGCGACCATGACGGTTGGACCGCATCGCCGTTGTCGATCTTTCTCGGCGCGCCGCCGCTTGCCACATCGACGATCCACAGCGGGCTGGCGGTGTCACGTTGGTAGGCCGCTCTCACTTGCTCGCTGGAGAAGACGATGTGTTGGCCGTCGGGCGACCAGGCTGGATTGGCGCCGAAGTCAGTGAGCCGCCGGACCGATTCCCCGGTCGCGCCGACCACGAAAATGCCCTTGCCGCCGCCTTGATTGAACGCGATCTGTTTGCCATCGGGCGAAAACGCCGGCCACACCTCGTCCTTGACCGGATCGCCGGCGACGACGATGGGGTTTCTGCCGCCGACGCGTTGCACGTAGATGTCCCAGCTGCCTGTGGTGTTGCTCGCGTAGGCGATCGTGCTGCCGTCGGGCGAAATCGTCGGACCCGTTTCGACGCCGGACGCGTCGGTGAGCTGCGTGAACTGGGACCACGCGGGTTCGGTCGCGTGCTCGTGCCAACCCAACCACGCGGCCAGACCGATGGCGGCGACGACCCCCGCGGCCGCCAGAGCGCTATATAAAGGATGGGTCCCAGATCCGGACACCTTGGAAGCGGGGGAGGCGGCCGGCATGCCGCTGCCCGATCCGCCGCCGCTCGCGATCCAATCGAGCTCGCGCTTCACGTCGCCGGCGCTCTGCCAGCGATCGTCGGAATCTTTCGCGAGACACTGCGAGACCACGCGCTGAAATGCCGGCGGCGCGAGCGGGACGCGTTCGGCGATGGGCCTAGGCTCGTCGCGCATGACGGCGCTGATCAGGCTCGCCGTGCTCGCGCCGTCGAATGCGCGCACGCCGGTCGCCATTTCGTAGAGCGTTGCGCCGAGCGACCAGATGTCGGTGCGTCCGTCCACTTCGCGGCCTTCGACCTGTTCGGGCGACATGTATTGAAACGTGCCGACGATCGAGCCCGCTGCTGTCAGCGCCTTCGTCATCGTCTGGTCGTTCGCCTTGGCCGATGTTGGCCGCGCGAGGCCGAAGTCGAGCAGCTTCGCCTGCACGGGGCCGCTCTTCGAGCCGGGGCGCACGAGCATGATGTTCGCGGGCTTCAAGTCACGGTGGACGAGGCCTTTCTTATGGGCGCGGTCGAGTGCGTCGGCGATTTCGGCGCCGAGTCGCATCACGTCCGCGACCGGCATCGGTCCGCGCGCCAGGCAGTCGGCCGCAGTTTCGCCGTCGAGCAGTTCCATGACGATGAAGTCGATCTCGTCGCCCTGACTCGCCGAAGCGTTGTCGGCACGAAGGCGGCCGACGTCGTAGATCACGCAGATGTGCGGATGGTTGAGCGACGAAGCGGCGCGCGCTTCGCGTTCGAACCGCGCGCGTTGCTCCGCGTCTTTCGCCAGCCCGGCGGGCAATGTCTTTAGCGCGACATCACGGCCAAGGCGCGAGTCTTTCGCGCGATACACCTCGCCCATTCCGCCTGCGCCGATGGGCGCGACGATTTCGTAGGGACCGAGGCGAGTGCCGGGTGTGAGCGCCATCTATTTCTTCAGCCCCGACGTCCAGTTGACTCGCACGGTGATCGAGCTGGTCGGAGGTGCGTTTGCCTCGGGATGCGGCACGACGAACAGAAATCGCCGGCCGTCGCGCGTGACGGCGTATTGATCGATCCCCAGGTTCGGACGCGCGATCGGTGACTGAAAGAGCATTACGGGCGCCCGGAACTCGAGCGCGTCCGGGTGCGCCGCGTCCAGCGCCGCGGAGACCGACATCATCTTGCCGTCGGGCGAGAGGTAAAAGAGCTCCCGGCCATCGCCACGCCAGAACGCCTGCCCACCGCCATTCGCGGACACCTGCCGCCGGTGATCGAATGCCGGAAACGCCGCCACCCAAACTTCGTACGAGCCCGATTCGTTGGTCATGTACGTGACCCACTTGCCGTCGGGCGAAAAGTGCGCGCCATCCAGGCTCTGCCGCGTCTCGGTCAGAAGAGTTGGGGTGCCCCCCGTGACGGGCACGAAGTACAACCGCGCTGGCGTGGGAAGGTGGAACAGCAGAAACTGGCCATCGCGCGACCAGTCGTCGAGCCACTTCGGATCATCCGGAGACGCGTAGATCGACGTCATGGATCGGTCGCCGACCGTTTGGCGGAAAAGGTCCAGATGCCCATTCGGCGACGCTTCAAACGCCACGGTGTCGCTGCTGGGCGACCAGACCGGATCGCCGGCGGCCGCCACGTCCACAGTCAGCTGACTCGTGATGTTGCTCGCCAGATCGATCGTCCACAGCGCGGACCCGGGTCCTCGAGGATCCGGTTGTGAGAACACCACGCGCTTCTCATCCGGCGACAGCCGGATTTGGGTGTAGGGCCTGTTGTCGCCAACAGTGGCCACGGCTTTCCCATCGCGGCCCACCCACGTGAGATCCGCGCCGGCGTGTGTCGCGAATCCGGTGCGAAAAGCCAACAGTCCCGTGTCGGAAGCACTGAACGCATACCGTCCGTTATTGACCACGCCGGCCATCACACCGTCTTCGAGGGACACGGCCGCGCCGCGGAGCCGCAACCGGCCGGCGTCAAACTCGTGGGCCAGAAGCGTGCCGCCGTGAACGTAGAGCAGCCACCCGCTCGCGTAGACCGGCATCGATTCGCTGGCCACGATCAACGTCGGCGCGCCGCCGTCGAGCGAACTCGCATAGATCGCACGGCGCGCCAGGTCGACGCTCGTCGAGAGGTAGAGGAAGTGCCGGCCATTTGGCAGAAAGGTCGGAAATCCCAAACCGGTTTCCTGACGCGACGCATCGGGCCGCGCGATCTCGACGGGGGTGCCGCCGCTTTCGCGCACGCGAAACAACCTTGACGCCACGGTGCCTTTGGCGAACACGATGTCTCCGGTTCGGTTCCACGTTCCGCCGCGCAAGATTTCGTCGATGCGACAAATATCCTGGACGCGGCTACCCGACACGTCGATCGTTTTCAGCGTGCCATTGACGAACACAGCGAGACGCTGGCTGTCGGGCGCCCAGAACAGCTGGCCCGCATCAGCCGTTGCGGGGAGCGGACGAGCCGGCGAACCATCAAGGGGGCGAATCCAGACGACGTACGAGCCGCTGTAGCCGTCGATGTACGCCAGGAATCGGCCGTCAGGCGAAAGTGCCGCGTTCAGGAACGTGTCCGCACTTGACGTTGCTGCTTCAAACTGAATGCGCCCGGGCTCGGGTGCGGCGCGGAAGTACCGCAATGCCGGCACGAGTGTGGCGATCCACAACGCGCCAACAACGCCGAGCGCCATCCAGACGGCTCGTTCGCGACGCTTTCGTGGCTCGGCGGCAGAGCCACTCGGCGGCGGTGACCCGCTCATCGTTTGCGGGTTGCTCAACAGCAACCGTGCTTCGCCAATATCGCGCAGCCGCAGTTTTGGATCGCGCTCGAGACAGCGACGGATGAGCGTGACGAGGCCGGGTGGTGTCTCCGCCGGCAGATCTGCCCATTTGACGTCGTCCTTCAGCACCGCGGCCAGCGTCGTCGTCACGTCGTCACCGTCGAACGCGCGGCGACCGGTGAGCATTTCATAGAGCACCGCGCCGAACGCCCAGATGTCGGCACGCTTGTCCACGGCCTTGCCGCGCGCCTGCTCCGGCGACATGTACGCCGCCGTCCCGAGGATCATGC
>JAKALV010000127.1 GCA_021824055.1 Acidobacteriota bacterium | reverse complement strand
GCGATCCACTTGCCGTCGGGCGAGAATTTCGGATTGGCGGTGGCGCCCTGAAACGACGTCAGACGCCGGGCGGCACCGCCTGCGCGATCCACCGACCAGATGTTGTTGGCGTAGGCAAAGGCGATGGCGTGCGCGCTGACCGATGGCGAGCGCAGCAACCGGGTCCCCGGCCCCGCGGCAATCCCCACGCGGGCGAACGGCACGACAGCCAAAGCGAAGAGCGCACAACCTGCGATAACCACACGGCGTACAGACATGGGCACGGCCTCCTGGCGAAAGCAGTGTAATCCCCCTCACTGAATCGCGTGACAGGTATCGCAGTTCTGGCTGATGACGCGGCCGTCCTTGGACTTGTGGCTGTCGTCGTGGCAGCGGAAGCACCCCGGGAAGTCCATGTGTCCGATGTTGTTCGGATAGGTCCCGAACGTGACGTTCATGCTCGGAAACACGTTGCGCGAGTAGATCGCCTGCGCCGCGACGACGGCGCGTTCCACGTCGGGCCGGCTGGTCATGTACACCTGCGGCTGCTGCGTCCGGTAGAACTCGCGCAGTTTGACGGCGATCGCATCGGTGGCGGTCAACTGATTCGGATACGTGCCCTTCACGGCCGCCACGGTCTCGCGGCGGATGAACGGCAGCGAGAGCGGCAGGTCGCCGCTGGCCAGCGCGGCGTCCACGGCCTTCTCGGCGGTCGCGGCAAACGGATGGCCCGGACGGTTGTGACAGTCCACGCAATCCATGCTGCGGTGCTCGCCTTTGGCCAGATCCGCCTGCGTGACGCCGTCGACCACGTAGTCGCGCACGTTGCCGTAGCGGTCCGTCAGGCGGACCCACGGGATCACCTGCCGCTTGTCGTCCGTGCTGATGTACTCGATCTTCGTGGACGCGCTCGTGTGCCAGTGGATGCCGGTGACCTCGCGCGTGGCGCTCGTGCCGCCGCCGATGTGCATCTGCAGCGTTGTTTCGTTGACGGTATTCTTCGCATCGTCGCCGTACTCGCGAAACACGCGCACCTTGTCGCCGTGGAATTTCTCCGGCCAGTGGCACTGCTCGCAGGTCTCGCGCGCCGGGCGGAGGTTGGTGACCGGCGACGGGATCGGACGCCCGTGCGTGTTGAAGAGCACGGCAAACACCTGGCGCGTGCCCGACAGCTTCGACTTGACGAACCATGACGCGCCGGGACCGATGTGGCACTGCACGCATCCGACGCGCGCGTGCGCGCCCGCCTTGAACGATTCGAACTCCGGCTGCATCACCTCGTGGCACACGCTGCCGCAGAACGTCGTCGAGTCCATGAACTCCACGCCGGAGTACGCGGCCAGCGACACGATCATCACGTTGATCACGGTGAGGCCGAAGATGACGAACGCCACGTTGCGATGGCGCGGGTTGTTGAAGTCGATCCGCGGCCAGACGTCCGGCTGGCCGGCCGCGATGCGCCGCCGGTGCAGCCAGCCGCCGATCGGAATCAGCAGCAGGCCGAACACGAAGATCGAGGGCAGGATGATGAAGAACACGATGCCCATGTAGGGATTCGTGTGCAGCCCAAACGCATCGGCCAGAAAGAAGATCAGAAAGAGGACCGCGCCAAGCGTCGTCAGCAGGACGCCGACGAGCGAGACCGGATTACGAGGCAAAGGCAGTTTGATCATTTATGTGAGCACAGCATACAAGATGAAGCCGACCAGTAAGAGTCCTATGGAAACGGCAGTGGTCCCAATGACCGTGCCCAGCCGGACCAGCCACCGTTCGGGTGGCGGCACCTGCAGGGCGGCAAGCCCTCCGCTTGCCTTGAGGCGCGCGTATTCGCTGGGGCGCTCCTCTTCGAGTTCTTCCAACGACACGCGCCCGGTGAAGATCACGCGGTCCATTGGAAACTTTTCGGGCCGCAGGTGCCCGTTGAAAAAGTGCATCGTGAAAATGAACCCGACAGCCAGCAGCGCCTCTTCCCCGTGCACGAGCAGCGCGATGTTGAAGAACCAGCCGGGGACGACGTTAGCGAAGAACACCGGGAACCACAGCAGCAGGCCCGAGGCGCCGATGATGCCCATGCCCCAGAAGACCGCCCAGTAGTCGAACTTCTCCCAGTAGGTGTAGCGATCGAAGCGCGGCCGGGCGCCGAGCCCCAGAAACCATTTCACATGCCCGACGGCGTCCGTCAGATCGCGCGGCTGCGGCACCATGGACCGCGGTCCCCACAGCAGGCCGAAGTCGCGCTGGAAGATCAGGCGGCGGCCCAGGCGAGAGAGATGCACGGCGAAGACGGTGATGAGCATGGTGGCGCACACGCGGTGCAGCCAGCCGGCCACCTCGAAGCTGCCGAGGATGCCGGTCATGCGCCGCGCCCACGGCTGGTCGCTGAAGATCAGCGGCAGGCCCGTGGCCGCCAATCCAAGAAAGCTCAACATCAGGAAACCGTGCAGCACGCGATCGAAACTGTCGAACCGTCGGACGTATGGCGTGCTCATGAGTGCTTCGCCTGACCTCGGCGCTCCCTGAAGCCGCGCGGCAACCACAGCACCGCGTGCAGACCAAACACCCCGAACACGCCGAGCAGCAGCCACTTCATGAAGCCGGCCGCATAGAAGAGCACCGGGTTGCGCGCCTTGTCGTGCTTGTCGGCATGCGGATCATATTTTGCAAAATTCTCGCCGGCGGTCGGATGGCACTTCCGGCAGGTGCTGACGATGTTCCCGGGTGCGACGGTGGACCGCGGATCGGCCTTGCCGTGAATGTCGTGCGCGCCGTGGCAATCCGAGCACGCGGCCACGCGCACGAAGCCGAGCGACGTGACCTGGCCGTGGAACGTGTCGCGATACGTGGTGATCTTGTCCGCGTGACACGTGCCGCATTCGCGAATGGTGTCGAGCCGCCACGACGCCACGTCGGCCCGTTGAATCTGATGCGCGGTGTGGCAGTCGGCGCAGACGGGCGCCTTGTCGTTGCCCCTGCCATTCGCGATGCCATGCACGCCGTTGTCGTACTGGGCCTTGATGCCTTCGTGACAACTGCCGCACACGTTCGGAATGTTGCGCCGGAACACGCGGCTGTCGGGATCGGATTTCTTGCGGATGTCGTGGCTGCCGTGGCACGAGGTGCAGTTGGCCGCGACCATCAGGCCGCTCTTGCTCACGGCCTTGCCGTGAATGCTGTCCTTGTAGAGATCGGACACGTTGCCGATCTGGATGTGCCCCTGCTTGATGACGTCGGGATCGCCGTGACAGCGGCCGCAGGTCGCGGGCAAGTTGAGCGGATACGTCAGCGACTTCGGATCGGTCTTCTGCCGGATATCGTGCGTGCCGTGACAGTCCACGCAGGTCGCCGCCACGCTGCCGGCCGACTGGCGCCGGGCCGCCGCATGAATGCTCCGGTCGTACTCCGCGACCTTTTCCTGGTGGCACCCGGCGCAGTTGACCTTCGCCAGTTTGGACGGGTGCGGAAAGTCGGTGGTCTTCTTCAGGTCGGCGTGACAGTCCACGCACTTGAGATCCAGCGCGCCGTGCACGGACTCGGTGAACTTGGCGGGGTCAACGCCGATGCGACGTCCGGTATCGCTCTTGGCGTCCGGATCGCCGTGACAGGCCAGGCAGTCGTCGTTGGCCGGCTCGGGCGGGGCCTTGACGACCGCGGGTCTGGAAGGCGCTGGCGGCGCCTTCATGGGAATGTTTGTCGGCCCTTTCGCGGCAACGAACGTGAGTGTTGCGACAAACAGTACCGAGAAGAACGCCAGCCAGTGCTTGATCCGCATTGCTACTTCTTGAGCGTCATCATGTACGCCACGAGCGCGTCCACGTCCTCTTTCGCGAGGTTCGGGTAAGCCTTCATCGCCGGCTTCCGCTCGGCCTTCATCTTCGTCGTCATGCCTTTCGGATCAACGATCCACTCGCGGATCTCCGCTTCCTTGAGCTTCGTGGCCACGCCATCGAGCGAACCTTTGACGTTGCCCTTGCCGGCGATCGAGTGGCACAGCGAGCACTTCTGCTCCGTGTACACCTTCATGCCTTTTTCAACAGCGGTCTGAGCCAATGCCGTGGAGCCCACGGCCAGTGCCACTACCATTCCCAGTGCAGTTACCAGCAAACGTGACATACGTGCGTCCTTTCCCGGCCCTCGGCAGGGCGCGGCTTGCCCGTTCGTAATGCACGTTTGCTGCCGTTTCCGGCAACGGGAGGCGTTCGCGTGCCTTGCCCCTTATGAGGGCTGAAAAAGCAGAGATTTTTCAGGACCGTGCGGAGAATTCCGCAGCGTCGCGTCGAAGGTCCCGTTCACGATCGTGAACTCGAACGTGGCGCAGAGCGTGCGGCAGCGGCCGGACCTGAAGGTCCGGCCCTCCATCGGAAGATCCGGCCCTCCACAGTTTTCAAACGTAGCCGCGGGCCTTCAGGCCCGCGGCCCTGCTCGTCTAGTTCTGCGCCAGCCGCCTCAGCACGTACGGCAGGATTCCGCCGTGGCGGAACGCCGTGAGCTCTTCCGGCGTGTCCACGCGGATCATCGCCGTGAAATGTTTCACCGAACCATCCGGCGCCGTGGCTTTGGCCGTGAGCGTCCCGCGCGGGTGCAGCGCGGCGCCGGAGCCTTCGAAGTCGAACACCTCATGGCCCGTCAAGCCAAGCCCCGCGGCCGATTCGCCCGGCATGAACTGCAGCGGCAGCACGCCCATGTTCACGAGGTTGCTGCGGTGGATGCGCTCGAAGCTCTCGGCCACGACGACCTTGATGCCCAGCAGCATCGCGCCCTTCGCCGCCCAGTCGCGTGACGAGCCCGAGCCGTATTCCTTGCCCGCCAGAATGACGAGCGGCACGCCGGCCGCCTGATACTTCATCGCCGCGTCATAAATCGACATCACGTCGCCGGCGTGGCCCGCGCCGCCCGCGAGGTACGTGGTCCATCCGCCTTCCGTCCCGGGCGCGAGCTGGTTCTTCAGGCGCACGTTGGCGAACGTGCCGCGCATCATCACCTCGTGATTGCCGCGGCGCGCCCCGTACGAGTTGAAGTCCTTCACCGCCACGCCGTGCGCCAGCAGATACGCCCCCGCCGGGCTGTCGGGCTTGATCGATCCGGCCGGCGAGATGTGGTCGGTCGTGATGCTGTCGCCGAGCACCGCGAGCGCGCGTGCGCCCACGACGTCCTTCGGCGCGGCCGGTTCCTTCGAGAGGTTCTCCACAAAGGGCGGCCGGCGGATGTAGGTCGAGTCGGCCTCCCACGTGAAGCGATCGCCTTCCGGCACCGGCAGTTGCTGCCAGTGGTGGCTGCCGCGGAACACATCCGCGTACTGCGCGCGATACATGTCCGCCGAAAGCGCCGAGAGCAGCGTGGTCTGAATCTCCTGATTGCTGGGCCAGATGTCGCGCAGGTACACCGGCGTGCCGTGCTTGTCGTGCCCCAGCGGCTCGGTCGTCAGATCGACGTTCATCGTCCCCGCGATGGCGTACGCCACCACGAGCGGCGGCGAGGCGAGGTAGTTGGCGCGCACCTCCTGCTGGATGCGGCCCTCGAAGTTGCGGTTGCCGGACAGTACCGACGCCACGACGAGTCCGCGCTCGCGGATCTCCGCCGAGACCTCGTCGGGCAGCGGTCCGCTGTTGCCGATGCACGTGGTGCAGCCGTAACCGACCAGATTGAACCCCAACTCGTTCAGGTAGGGCGTCAAGCCGGCCTTGTCCAGGTAATCAGTGACCACCTTCGAACCCGGCGCGAGCGACGTCTTCACCCAGGGCCGGCGCGTCAGACCGCGCTCCGCCGCCTTCTTCGCGAGCAGCCCCGCGCCGATCATGACGGACGGATTCGACGTGTTCGTGCATGATGTGATCGCCGCGATCACCACGGAACCGTGTTCGAGCTGCGTCCAGGTCGCCACCGCCGCATGGCCCGCGCCGGTCGCCGCCCCGGCCGCCGCCACCTTCTTCACGCCCTTCTCGAGCTCCGGCAGCGCGTTGCCGAACGAGACCTTCACGCTGTTGAGCGCCACGCGATCCTGAGGACGCCGCGGCCCGGCGAGGCTCGGCACCACCGTGGACAGATCGAGCTCGAGCGTGTCCGAGTACTTCGCTTCCGGCGAATCGGCCGTCTGGAACAACCCCTGCGCCTTCGCGTAGGTCTCGACGAGCTCCACCTGCGCGGCGTCGCGGCCGGTGAAGCGCAGGTACTCGAGCGTCAGCTCGTCGATCGGGAAGATCGCGACCGTCGCGCCGTACTCCGGGCACATGTTGCCCAGCACCACGCGATCCGAAATGGTCAGGTCCTTCAACCCGGGCCCGAAGAACTCGACGAACTTGCCGACCACGCCCTTCTTGCGCAGCGCCTCGGTAATCGTCAGCACGAGGTCCGTGGCCGTGACGCCTTCCTTCAACTTGCCCTTCAGCCGGAAACCCAGCACCTGCGGAATCAGCATCGAGCTGGGCTGGCCCAGCATCGCCGCCTCCGCCTCGATGCCGCCGACGCCCCAGCCCACCACCCCCAGGCCGTTGACCATCGTCGTATGCGAATCGGTGCCGAATACCGTGTCGGGATAGACAACTCCGTTGCGCTTGCACACGACGCGCGCCAGATACTCGATGTTCACCTGGTGCACGATGCCGGTCTCGGGCGGGACGACGCGGAAGTTGTTGAAGGCGGTCTGGCCCCAGCGCAGGAACACGTACCGCTCGCGATTGCGGTGATACTCGAGGTCAGCGTTGAGCTTGAGCGCGTCGGCCGACGCAAAGTGATCCACCTGCACCGAGTGATCGATGACCAGCTCGACGGGTTGCAGCGGGTTGACCTTGTCCGGATTGCCGCCGAGCTGGACGATGCCGTCGCGCATCGCCGCGAGGTCCGCGATGCACGGCACCCCGGTGAAGTCCTGCAGGATGACCCGCGCCGGCATGAACGAGATCTCGTTGTCGCCCGCCCTGGCCGTGGCCAGCGCTTCGATGTCGTGCTTCTTGACGGCCCCGCCGTCTTCGCGCCGCAGCAGATTTTCGAGCAGGATCTTCAGCGAATACGGCAGCGTGGCGACCGAGGGAAACTTCTTCGCGAGTTCCGGAAGGCTGAAGTAGGTGAGATCTTCTGAACCGACCTGCAGATGACGACGCGTGCGGAAGGTATCCATGACGTCCCTATTTTGTCAGATTGGGCGGACGAGAGCATTTTCAGGCGCTTAGAGCTTGAAAATCAGCGATGCCGAGAACCCGGGCGCGATGATGCGCGATCGTTGCGCCAGCGCCATGCCGCCGCTCCGCACGCTCATCCACACATCGGCGCGCAGGCCGTACGGCTTCACGTGGCCTCGCGCGTTCTTCCATGCGTAGCGCACGCCCCCACCAAGATCGGCGGCGACGCCATCCGCGTAGAGCGTCTGATCGCTCGAGAGATGACGCATCCAGCTCACGGCGCCGCGCGCGAACGGCGTCCACTTGCCGCGCGGCGTCAACGACACGACCACGCCGGCGCCGGTCAGGAACTGCGACACGGTCTCGGTGGCCGTGGTGTCCGCCGCGCCTTCGAAGTCGCCCGATATTCGCGCGCGCAGTTCCGGGCGCGTCCACGACCCGCTGACTTCGAACGCCACCCGCGGCTTGACGCGAATCAACAGGTGCGCCGTCACGCCGGCGCCGCTCCCCCACGACTGCGCGGTGGAGAACAGCGTGAACGACGCGCCGGTCGGCGTGGTGTAGGTGGCGTCGGTGGAGCCGAGGCTGCCGCCACCCAGCAGGGTGCCACCGACATCGAGCAGGACGCGCGGCGGCGCCGACGCGCTCTGCGCGGCCGCCGGCACGGCCGCGAGACCGAGGCCGGCCGCCATCGCCACCACGCGGGCCAGCCCCCTCACTTGCGCGTCACCTTGATCTCGACGGCGTGACCGGCGCCGCCGCGCGGCACGGTGACCAGCTTCGGGTGAAACGTCGTCTTGAAGCCGATCTCGACCTTCGAGTTCGCGTCGAAGAAGCTGGCGATGTCGGCATCATCGAGCGGTTCGGCGCGAAGCACGTAGACGCCCGGCGTGAGACCGTCGATCACGAACTGGCCGTCCGCAGTGAGCGAGAAGGCGCCGACCATCGCCTGCGTCTTCGTGTTGAATGCCACCACATGGGCGCCGAAGATGCCGGCGCCGTCGAGCGTCACCTTGCCGGCGATGCTGCCCGTGTCGTGCAGGAACTGGCTCGTGGGATACGTGGTCGAAATGCCGGCCACGTCGTCGTCCTGGAGCGTGCGGTCGAGCACCGTGCCGACCGCGTAGGCGATGGGAAACATCACGGCGCGCTTGCCCAGCACGCGGCGCCCCCCGGTGGGCCGGAGCTCGGTTTCACCGAGCAGCGAATGTCCCAGTCCGAGCAGGTGCCCCACTTCGTGCGTGACGATCGACTGCACGTCATATTTGCTGGTCTCGCCACCTGCGGCGGTGGACCAGTCGAAGAGGCTGTTGAGAAAGATGTCGGCTTCGACGAGTTCGCCGGTCGTGCGGTCGAGCGTGAACGAGGTCACGCCGAGCGTGCGCTCCAGTTCGTCGTGCCGTTGGAAGCCGATCACCGTGGCGCCGTCGTCGCGCACGGGTTCGGCGTTGACGAACCCCGCAAAGGTGGCGGACACGGTGGCCGTCGGCACCGCCGACCAGGTGCTGAACGACTGGGCCACGACCGTCTGGAACTGGTTCGCAGTGACGTTGGGGATCGATCGATTGGTCACGAAGTACTTGACGGGCATCGACGTCCACCGCGTCATCACGGTGCGGCCGTTCACGGTCGTGCCCAGGGTCAGATACGCGGACACCACCGCGGGCGCGGCGGCGGCGGTGGCGATCAGCATCGCGAACGCGGCGAACGCGCGGCGGCGCACCTGCAAGGGACTCCGGCTCACTGGCCCCCGCCGTTCCGCCGTGTGCCGCGCGCGCCACCGGCACCGCGCGCGCCACCGGACAGGAGGAGCTTCACGAGGTCCGAGAACTCGCCGATGCCCATCGGCTTGCGCCGCGCGTCGCCGCGCACGACCGGCGCGCCGGCCGTGGCCGTGCGGCCGGCGCCGTCGGGTCGATTGACCACC
>JAKALV010000126.1 GCA_021824055.1 Acidobacteriota bacterium | reverse complement strand
CCGGCGCGACAGGTTGCTGGCCGTCGCGACGGCGATCGTCAGCGCCGTGCTGACCTGGCAACTGCTGAAAGTGCTCTAGTCGACGGCGAATTCTTCCGGGCTGGCCGGAATGCCCGCAGCCGGCGCCGGCGCGGCGGCATCGCGCAACCGTTCCTGCGCGGCGGTGCGCATGCGCTCCATCAGCGTGGCGATGCGGTCGGCTTGCGCCACGATGACCTTCACGTCGTCCGCGCTGTCGGGCCGGATGGTCTGGAGCACGCCGCACTGGCCGATGATCACCTGCAGCGCGCTGTTGATGTCGGTCGCGAGCGACAGACTCAGGTCCGCCAGGGTTTCCATCGAACGGTACCGCTGCAGCGCCGCGAACTGCTGCTGCGCGACGAAGGCAAAGGCGAGCACCTCCGCCATCGGCTGCATCGCGTCGCGATGGGCCGCGGTAAACGCGCCCGGCTGCCGCGAGATCGCCGTGAGCGTGCCGATCGCGCGGTTGCGCGACATCAGCGGCAGCACGATCGCCGACCGGAATCCCTGCGTGGCCAGATCGTTCATGTCCACGAAATCCAGCGCCTGCACGCCCAGGTCGTCGATCACGATGGGTTCGCAGGAGCGCATGACCTGCCCGAACAGGCTGCGCTCGAGGCGATACGCGACGTCGGGCCGCGGCCGCCGGCGCCGTTCCGGCTCGCCGACCCGCGAGAGATACGTCTGCACTTCCTGGCCGCTCTCGCGCATCACCGCCAGGCCGAGGCGGTCGCACCGGATGAGCCGCCCCACGCGCCGGGACAGCCCCTGGAACGCGAGGCCGACGTCCTTGGTTCGGCCCAGCGTCACCAGCATTTCGTTCAGCGCCTCGAGCTGTTCCACCTGGTCGAGCGTGGCCTGATGCTGCGACACATGAGTGTGAATTTCAGCCCGCAGGGATTCCGTGTGGCGCGATGCCAGCACCGCGAGCAGCAGGATGAGGCCCCACGAGCAGACGAGGAGGGCCGCCATGGCGAAGCCCTCCGACAGCCGGCCGCGGCTCGCGGCGATCCACACCGCCAGCTCGACAACCGCGGTGGCTGACACGGCGGCGAGCAGCCTGGCGTTGGTCGTCATGATGGCTTCCTCGGGGGGCCGTCCGGGCAGCGGTACGCCGCCGCGACGGGGCGCAGCGGCCGATCGAACCACATCGGACGCCGCGTGCCGTCGGGACCGGGTGCGGGGCGCGTCTTCGCCATCCACTCAAGATACGCCCGATGCGACTCCGCCGTGTCGACCATCACGTCGCCATAGCGGTCATCCGGGCCGGCCTTCTCAACCGTGACTTTCTGGTGCCAGCAGTGCATGCCGCTCACTGGGTCGGGCTGCACCGGGAACGTCAGGTTCTGGTGCACGCCCACCTCGCTCCACCACACGCGGCCGCTGTCGGGGTCGGCGCTCTGGAAGGGCCGGACGCCGTGCACCTGTTTCATCTCGTACCGGCCGTCGCCGCTCCGCGCGATGCGCACGAGCGCCGACGCCGACCGCTCGCCCATGTCCTCGTGCAGCCGCCACCGGCCCAGGTGATGCGACATCGCGACCACGCCGGGCCGCAGGCCTTCGGTGACCCACGCGCGCGTGATGAAGTGGCCGATTCGCGTTGTCACCTTCACGAGATCGCCCATCTCGATGCCCAGCGTGCTGGCGTCGGGTGTGGCGATCCAGAGCGGGTTGGAGTGCGAAATCTCATAGAGAGATTTGACGGGCGAGCGCGTGTGGATCAGCGTCGGCAGCCGGAAGTTGGGCAGCAGGTCGAACTCGTTGGCGGCGCGATCGAGGGTGCGCCAGTACACATGACCGGGCGCGTACTTCGGGATGGCGTGTTCGGCCCAGCCCCACTCGGCGAGCGTGGTTGAAAAGAATTCGAGCCGCCGCGACGGCGTCTGGAATCCGGCGCGCGGGAGCCCGTCCACCATCAGGCCGACCGCCGTGCCGCCCTTCTCAATCGTGCCGGTGACCGGGTTGGCGCTCGCGCCGGTCATGGCCTCCGCGCTCAGCGTTTTCTCGTACGCCTTGCTATACGCCGCCTCGTCCACGTTGAAGACGCCGTATTTGCGCATGTATTCGAGCGGCGTCCGTCCCTCCGCCTTCGCCGCCTCGGGCAGGCCCGGCACGGAGTTCTCGAACATCCAGCCGTAGTACTCGTCCATCGTGATCATCTGACCGGGACGGTACGGCGACTCGAAGAACGTGCGGATGCCGAGCGTGCCGTCCGGATCGATCTTCCACGACAACGCGATCCAGAACTCGCTTTCCTCCCACACTTCGCCGGGGTTCGCTTCGTGGGTGGCCGCCACGGCCGTGCCGCGCTTGCCCATCGCCACGCGCTTGACCGGTTGACGGAAGCCGAGCCAGCGGCCGGCGTGCGTTTCCTGGCTCATCGTGTCGTGACGCTCGGTGCCGAGGCCCATCGGCAGCACGTAGTCGGCGAACCACGCGGTCTCGCTCCAGAACGGCGTGAGCGCGATGTGGCAGCCGATCTTCGTTTCGTCCTGGAGCATTTCCATCCACGTGAAGCCGTCGGGATTGGTCCACAGCGGGTTGTAGACGCGGGTGAAGTACGTGTCGAGCGTGCCGCGGCCCTCCTTGAGGAAGTGCGGCAGGAGGAAGCTCATCTCGTGAAACGCGAGCGGGAACTCTTTCGGGAACAGCAGCTCGTTCCAGTACTCCGGCGGCGGCGGCGTCATCGGATGCTTCGGCACGAACTTGTTGTCCACGTGCATGTTCACGCCGCCGGGCTCGCCGATGGCGCCCAGAAGGACGACGAGGAAGTAGAGGCTGCGCGTGATCTGCCAGCCCCACAGATGGCCCGAGGCCGCGGCGCGCCAGCTGTGCGTGGCAAACGCCGTGCCGGCCGCGGCGATCGCCTCGGCGGCTTCGATGATCTTGTGCGCGGCCACGCCCGTCTCGCTTTCCGCGTACTCGGGCGTGAACTGCGCGTACTCGCCGAGCAGCGCGCCTTCGAACGCGTCGAAGGTGAGGGGCAGATCCGGATGGCATTCGGTGAGGTATGTCTGCCAGTTCACCCAGCTGCGCACGAAGGCGCGGTTGTACTTCCCGTTTTCAATGAGCCACTTTGCGATGGCCAGGATGATCGCCGACTCCGTGCCGGGATTGGCTGGCATCCACAGATCGGCCTTCGCGGACGTGTTCGACAGCCGGGGATCGATCACGATCAGTGTGGCGCCGCGCGTCTGGCCCTCGATGATGCGCTGCGCGTGCGGGTTGAAGTAGTGGCCCGATTCGAGATGCGACGACAGCAGCAGGATGCAGCGCGCGTTCGCATAGTCGGGCGACGGACGGTCCGCGCCGCACCACAGGAAATGTCCGAGCCGCGCGGAGGACGAGCACACATTCGTGTGGCTGTTGTGCCCGTCGAGGCCCCAGGCCTGCAGCACGCGGTTCACGTAGCCGTCTTCGCCGGGCCGGCCGACGTGGTACATCACTTCCTTGCGCCGGCCTTCGACGATCGCGGTGCGGATGCGCGCGCCGATCGCGTCGAGCACCTCATCCCACGATACGCGCTCCCACCCGCCGCCGCCGCGCGCGCCCGTGCGCCGAAGCGGATAGAGAATACGGTCGGGATCCTCGAGCTGATTCGGCGTGACCACGCCCTTCGCGCACGTGCGGCCGCGGCTGCCCGGATGCACCGGATTGCCTTCGATCTTGCGGATCTCGAGCGTGTCCTTGTCGACGTACGCGAGGATCCCGCACGCCGACTCGCAGTTGAAGCAGATCGACGGAATGATCCAGTAGTGGCGACGATCCTTCTTCGGCCACGATGTGGACTCAAAGTCGACGTAGTGGTCCCAGGTCGACGGATCGGGATGCGTGCGGAACTCGGTCATTACGGCAACCCCGCCATGCAATGGGGCAGTGAGGCAGTGAGGCAATGGGGCAATGGGGCAGTGAGGCAATGAGGCAGTGAGGCAGTGAGGCAATGAGGCAGTGAAATTGGAGAATGGCTGAATGGGGCAATCCATTGCCCCACTGCCTCATTGCCCCATTGCCTCATTTCGAGTGGTGTCGTCATGACAATGGCACCGATTGTCCCGCCTCCACCCAAATGTATTCCCACGCCAGTCCACCGGCGAGAGCGATGAGCGCGGCGGGCACGAGCGCGGCCAGCGGGAAACCGAACGCGCCGGCGACGGCCACGAGGGCCAGCGGCACCGCGCCGCCGAGGCCGAGCGCGCCCCACCAGAACATCCGGCGGAACGCGCCCTGCACGATCGCGCGCACGGCCAGCTCGTGGTGCAGCGTCGGGCTCGGCGTGATCAGGTGCTCGGAGACGAGAATCATGACGTGCATCGCGGTCGCGAGACCGAGCGTCCATCCGAGAAAGCGGATCGTGTCATCCGTGTGGCCGGCGACGAGTGAGGCGAGGAGCAGGCCGGCCGCGCCTTCGATGGCGGCCTGCGCCAGCAGATCGATCGTGCCGTGCGTGCCCTGCCACAGATCGCGCGCCAGACCCTGAGCGAACAGGAAGCCCGTGTACGCCGTAGTCGCCAGCGCGACCGGCAGCGTGAGCACGGCGAGCCACGTGATCAGTCCGTGCCAGCCCGCGAGGCCGGCGATGAACCACAGGCCGCCGAGCGCGCCGTGCGCGGTCAGCAGAAACGCGCCGCGCGCCATCCACGACGTCCAGTTCGGTCGCGTGAGGATGTACAGAAAGCGCTCGGGGTGTTCCAGGTCCCGGATCAACACGCCGGCGGTGGCGGCGCTGAAGAGCGAGGCCACCAACGGCGCGGCGATCGCGATCAGCGACGACCGGTCGCCCAGAAGCCACAGCACGGCGGCGAGCAGCAGCGCGCCGGTCGAGACGCCTTTCAGCATCAAGTACAGGACCAGGTCGATGCCCCAGGGTTTCCGGTGAGGCATGTCGTAGTCCACGCGCGGATCGCCGGGCCGCGACGGATCGGGCTCGGCCGCGCCGAGCGGGCGCAGGTGCACCTGGCCTTCCTTGAACATGAACGGCCGCGCCGCCACTTCCGGCTGCATCGCGGACGTGTCGGCGCCGAGGTAGAACACTTTCGGTCCGGTGCCCTTCTCCGGCTTGCGCACGGTGAACGTCTCGCGCTGCACGATCTGGGCGACCTGGCTCGCCGGATCGTCGAGGTCGCCGAAGATGCGGCACTCGGTGGGGCACACGCTCACGCACGAGGGCTGCAACTGATTTTCAACGCGGTTCGCGCAGAAGTTGCACTTCTCCGCGGTGCGCGTGTTCGGGTCGATGAAGATCTGATCGAACGGGCACGCCACCATGCACGCCTTGCAGCCGATGCACGAGTCGCCGTTGAGATCGACAATGCCGTCGCGCCGCCGGAAGAGGGCGCCGGTCGGGCAGATCTTCATGCACGGCGCTTCCTCGCACTGGTTGCACAGCATCGGCAGGAACAGCCGCTGCGTATCGGGGAAGTTGCCCTTTTCAACCGTCTTGACCCAGCAGCGATTCACGCCGATGGGAATGTCATGTTCCGACTTGCACGCGATGGTGCACGCGTGGCAGCCGATGCACATCTTCAGATTGATGACAAAGCCGTAGTTCGGCACCGGAGAGGAATTCTACTTGGTTCGTGGGGTTCGTGGGGTTCGTGAGGTTCGTGGGGTTCGTGGGGTTCCTCGCGTAGATATGTCTATGAACTGCGCCAACGCATCTCGGCGTTCCGCTTCCGGCACCAGCGGGAACCCGTCGAGCACACGCGCGAACGTGTCACGATCCACGCCGTATTCGCGCGCGACGAGCGCCTGGAGCCGCGCCATCGCGACGGCCGGCGCGTGTCCGCCGGCGATCCGCCCGCTCAGCCGCGCAATCCGCCGCTGCGGCGCCGAACCCGTCCACGGCGGCGCCGGCAGACTCTCAACCAGGCTGGTCGTCACGTGCCCGCCCATCAGCAGGCGGACGAGGGCGTTGAGCACGTAGGAGTTGAAGCACGCGCAGAGAAAGTGCTGGCGCTCCAGCGGCAGCGGCGTCTTCAAACAGAAGAGCGTGTGGGTCGTGACGATGCCGGGCGGCACGACGGCGGCGATGAGCGACTGCCGGTTCGATACGGCGGATACGTCGCGATATGCGAGGCGCGCCGCGTCGAACGCTCGCCCGGGCAGAACCCGCGCGGCCGCCGTGGCGCTGATGCGGAATCGCGGCGATCGCGCGGCCACGGCGAAGGACTGAATGTCCTTGCCTTCGATCACCGGCAGGCCGCGATCGCCAAAGGCCGCGCGATCCTCCGTCACGTTCAGTTCGCGCCCGAATTCGGCGCCCCAGCCGGATGCGGTGCCCAGCGCGGGCCATCGCGTCATCAGTTCGTCGATCAGCGCGGCATCATGCGCGCTGCGCACGTCGGGAATGCGCCGCAGCGCGCCGCCGATCGTCTGGAGCACGCCTCTGGAGAGGCGGGCCGGGCCCGCGACCTGGCCGCTGTCATCGCCGACACGCTCGATCTCCGCCGTGGACCGCACTCCGCAGGTGAGCGGCAGGGTATCCGTGCGCCCGCCCGGGCTCGTGATCACCGCGAGAAATCGCAGGCCGCGATGCACCGGGAAGATGGCGCCGCTGTTGTCGAGGCCGATGATGGCGGACGTCCGGCAGCGGTCCAGCAGACGTGTCCGTAACGCCGCCGCGCCATCGTCGGACGCCAGGCCCCAGGGCAGCACGAGACCGACGGATCCGCCGGGACGCGCGAGATCGAGCGCGCGCTCGAGAAACGGCTGATACAGGTTGACGTGTCCGCGGCCGCACGATGGATACAGCCCCGACTCGCGGATGAAGCGCACGAGTTGGGCGGCCGCGCCGGCGTCGCCGTGATCGGCGCGCAGCATCTCCCAGGGCGGATTGCCGATCACCGCGTCGAACCCCGCGTCGGCGCGCGGGTGGCCGTCGGCGTCGACGAACGCGTCGGCGAACTCGAGCGGCCAATGAAAGAACCGGTGGGTGTCCGCGCGCTCGCGCGCCGCGCGCAGCCAGCGCGACAGGGTCGACGTGGGCAGCGTGCGATCCGCGTGCAGCACGGCGTCGATCGTGGCGCGCAGTTCGGCGGGCGACGTCGCACCCTCGGCGCCGGCGAACCAACGCGCGCACCAGACATGCGACGCGAGACGCCACCGTGACAGCGCCGACGCGTCGCCGCACAGGCGCGACCAGAGCTGCGCCTTTCGTCGTACCGCCTCCACGCTGTCATCGGGTTCCTCCGCCATCGACAGGAGCGGCGCCGCGACCTGGCCGGCGTCGAATTCGAATCCGTCGTCGAAGAGCGGCATCGGCGCGGGCGACCGCCGGATCGCGGCGTGGCGCAGGTCGGCGGGTCGCGCGCCGATCAGCGCATCGCCCGTGCGCAGGCGATGATCCAGAAAGCTCAGGGGCTTGCCGCCCGCGAGCGTGGCCAGCCAGAGGGACAGCCGTGCCAGCTGCACCGCCACGGGATTGCGGTCCACGCCGTACAGGCAGTGCTGCGCCACGAGGCGTCGAAACCCGGCTTGCGCGTCGGCGTCGATTTCCTGCTCCGACAGGCGCCCTTCGCTCACGAGCGCGCGCTCGTACGCCGATGCCAGGTGGCGGCAGGCCGCCACGAGAAACGCGCCCGAACCCATCGCGGGATCGACGACGCGCAGTTTGAGGATGGCGTCGGAGGGCGCATGGCGTGTCAGCGGCGTCAACGCGCGACGCACGATCAGCTCGGTAAGCGCACGCGGCGTATAGAACGTGCCGCTTTGCTTGCGATGCGGATGGCCGAGCACGCGCTCGTAGACGGCGCCGAGTTGTTCCACGCCCAGATCCGGATACGCGATCGACTCGCGCCCGTGGCGCGAGGGCCGGGTGGACAGGTTCACGAGCGTGTCGGCGATGGCGCGGTCCTCCGCGGCGGCTCGCGAACCGCGGCGGTCGCGACGTCGCCGCTCGAGGATTGGCGCGGAAGCGCGCGAGAACAGGTGGCCGTTGAACGGCCGCACATCGAGTTCCGGCGAACGGCATCCGATGCGGAGCAATCGCGAGATCGCCGCGAGGCCGGGCCAGAAGCCCGGGGCGCATGGATCGCGGCGCGCGGCGGCGCACAGGGCGGTCACCGAATACGCGGGGCCGTACAGGGGATGTCGCCAGGGCAGGAGATCGCGCGACTCGGCAAACAACAGAAAGAGCACGCGATAGATGATCGCGAGCGGCTCGGTGCCGGCGGGCAGCACGCGATCGAGCACGTCGAGGCTGCCGGCCACGCCGCGCTGCAGGTCTTCGCGGACGGCCCCCTGGAACGCCTCGGCGGAGGTCACCAGCCGGGCGAGCCGCGGCGTGGCGTTGGCACGGGATGCGAAGAAAGCCGCGGCGTGCGCGAGCATCCAGAAGCGGTCGAAGCTGTCGGGGTCGTCGATCACGTCGGGAAAGGTGAATTCGACGGCGCGGCGCGACCATCCCGTGGCGTCGAGGATGTGAAAGTGCGGCGGCGCGAGGATCAGGCACCAGGCGGCGTTGCAGGCGCGCGCGTGATCAGCCGCCTCGCGCCAGATGGCCGGCGGGCGATGAGCCCACGGCGCCACCAGCAGCGGAACCGCGGCGAGCATGCCGGGCGCCATGCGCGACTCGAGGCGGACGTGCGCCATGTGCGAGGTAAAGGTGGCCGACGTGGCGCGGAAGCCGAGTGCGGCGGCCAGCGGCATCGCGGCGATGTCGAAGAGCGAGCGGATGCCGCTGGCGGGTCCGCATGTCGCGATGACGGTGCGCCACCAGTGCTGCAGCCGGCGGCGCATGGCGGCGTTCTCCGGGCGGTTCACTGGATCGGTGTCGCCGAGCAGCGGTCCGGCGAGATAGCCGCCTGGAAAGAGCGAGCCGCTGATGCCCGGCAGGGTGGGTGCCATGATGCGATCACCCGGCGAGAAACAACACCCGCGCCGTGGCCGGTGCGGCCACGGCGCGGGTGTCGTCGGTGCCGACGTCGCCGCCCATGCCATCGTCACCGCGGGGATCGCGCGTGCCGCCGTCACCGCGAGCGTCGCGCGCCGCGATCGCGTCCAGTGCGGCGATCCGTGTTTCGGCGGCAAGCTGCGCGGCGGCCGCGAGCGCG
>JAKALV010000125.1 GCA_021824055.1 Acidobacteriota bacterium | reverse complement strand
GCGTCGTTCGGCCGGTGGTGCTTCTGCAACATATCGCCGACGCCGGCCGCTCCTACGTTGAGTCGGCGCAACGCACGATCGCGGCTGAGATTTCGACCAATCAGGGCGCGCCACGTGGGCAGTTGTACCTGCTGCTCTTCGATCAGGAACACATCACGGCCGGCGCCGAGCAGAAAGTCCGGCTCGCCGCCGAACGCTTCCTCACAGCGCGCGTGCGGCCGGAGGATCGAGTGGCTGTGTACGGCCTGCCCGCTCCGGGCCCCGCGCTCGCCTTCACGAACAACACGCGCGCCGCGATCGAGCAATTGCAGCACGTGCGCGGCAATCTCGAGCGCGTCTCCACGGGCATCATCGGCGAAATGACCGCGCAGGAGGCGTACGAGATCCTGCGCGGCAATGAATCAGTGCTGACGCGCTTCCTGGTGTTGAGCGACACCGGCACGACATCGCGCGCGAGCATCGCGGCTGACGCCATCGCGCGCGCGGCGGAATTGCCTGAGGTGCGGCGCCGCATCATCACAGAAAACGCGCAGACGATCGTCACGAAGGCCGACGGCGATAGCCGACGGTTTCTGCAGATGTCCGCCGAACTACTAAAATCCCTGCGTAGCATCGACGGCCGCAAGACGATCATCTTGTTCAGTGAAGGTTTTCATGGCGACAACGTCGCCACCGAGGTGCGAGCCGTGGCGGCAGCCGCGGCGGAAGTGTACGGCGTGGTATACGCTCTTGACCTCAACGACCGTGTCTCGAACAACGGCGCCGAGCCCACCGGCAACGACGTGGCCAGCGAGATCCTCAGCCGCACCGAACCGATCGGCAGCCTGGCTGCGGAAACCAGCGGCGCGCTGGTGCCCGACGCGCTCAGTCATCTGGACAAGGCGCTCAGTGCACTCGGCACGCCCAACACCGACTACTACATCGTCGGCTTCGAGTCGTCCGCGGAAGCGCGGGCGGACCGCAACGCGTACCGGCACGTGGAAGTGAAAGTCACGCGTCCCGGCGCAGTCGTGGACACACGCACGGGCTACGCGGCCGGCGCCGACTCGCGCGCGGAGAACACGCTCCCGAGCCTGCGGCGTATGACGATCGACGCGGCGCTGACGGCGCCATTCGGCCACCAGGGCCTGCGGGTGGAATACACGACGTATCAAAGTCACGGCGGCGGCACCGGTGCCGAACGCGTGGTGCTCAGCCTTGAAGCCGAATTGCCGGTGAACACAGGCCCCGCCACGGGCGCTGACGCGCCCAACGCCGACGTCGTGTTTCTCGTCCGCGATGCGCGCACGGGCCGCGTGGCCGCCAGCGGCGCGGACCAGATTCCATTGCCGACGTCGGTCAGCCGCGGCCGCACCACGGGGGTCGGCGCCTGGCGCGTGCAGTTCACGGTGCCGCCCGGCGACTACCTCATGCGCGCGATCGTCCGCGAGCCGGGTGGCGTGATGGGCAGCGCGGACCGCCAGTTCACCGTGCGCGCGCTCGGCGGGCCGGACGTGGGCGCCAGCGACCTGATCCTGGGCCGACCCAGCCCCCTGTTGCCGGTGCGGGCAACCGCGTACACCGCCGAGCCGCTGCCGGCCGCGGTGCGCGTGTACGGGCGGTCGGCCGCCCAACTGGACAAGCTGACATCGCGCCTCGAGCTGATCCCGATCGGCGGCACCACGGCGGTTATGGGTGTCAGCGGGGTGGCGGCCGACATCCGCGACGTCGATGGCCAGCCCATGCGCGACTTGTTGTTCGAGATCCCTCTGGCCGGCGTCCCGGCCGGCGACTACGTGGCGCGCGCCGAGATCCGGGCCGGCGGCGAGCTCGTTTCAGACCTGCGGCGGCAGGTCACCGTGATCGTGGGCGAAGGCCCCGCGCCCCCGCCACCGGTCGCGCCTGAGCGACCAGCGCCATCCGCCGCCGCGGACGGGACGATCGCGGCGGCCCTTGTATCAGCGGCGGCCACGACCACCGATCCTGCCGTCCGCCAAGCCGCCGGCGGCGTCACACAGTTGAAGGCCGCGCAGTACGCGGAGGCCGCGACCACGCTTGGCGCGGCGTTCGATGCGGGCGGTGGGCAATCGGCGCCGGTCGCGTTTCTGCTGGGCTGGGCGCGGCGGGGTACGGGTAATCTGGAGGCGGCGGCGTCGGCGTTTCGAAGCGCCGCAGCCCTGGATCCTTCGATGGTCCCGGCGCACCTGGCGCTGGCCGACACGTTTATCGAACTGAAACAGCCTGCGCTGGCGGTCCAGGCGCTCGAAGCCGGCCTCGCCAGCCTGCCGAACGCCGCAGAACTCAAGCGGATGTTGGAGACCATAAAGAAATGATCAGCCTGCTTCTCGCGCTCACCCTGTCGACCCTTCCGCAGTCACCGGCCGCACCAAAGCCGGCCACGGAGCTCAAGCTCGCGCCCAAACCCGTGGCGGAGTTTGAACTGAGCAAGTTGCACGGCGTGATCCGCCGCCTGGCGTGGAACGCCGACAACACCCAGTTGTATCTGCAAACCGCCGAGCTCGGATCCGATGCCCTGCCGAAGACCACGTTTCACTACCTGATCGATGCCAGGACGGGCGCGTTGACGAAGGCCGACATCGAGCCGGCATGGGCCACCGACTACTACACGTGGAAGTCGTGGAAATCGGCGCCGGGAGACGACAAGTTTCTGATCGATCTAACGACGGAACAGCGCAAAGCGTCCGCGACGTCGACCCCCATGGGCGGCAACTACGCGCGCGGTGGCATTGATCCGGCGGGTTCGACAGGCACGTCGGCGGAGGCTGTCTCGGCCGCGGCCCTGCAAATGCAGTCCGGCACCGCCGTCGTGATGCGCCTCAAGGGCCAGGTGGTCGGCGAGTGGCTGAACCAGCCACCCGTTCCAGGGCAGTCCTTCGGGTGGGGCCCACAGGGCAGCGGCCTCATCGCCTACGCGGAGCCGAACAACCGTCAGCTCATGGTGATGGACAAGTCCGGCGCCCGGCAGAAGATCGACAACACCAAGGGCGTCTACGTGCCGAGCTTCTCAACCGACGCCCGGAAGCTGGCGTGGATTGAAGTGCGCGGCAAGAAGGCGACGCTGGTGATCAGCGATGTCGCACAGTAGATCGCGTCGTCCAGTGTCCAAGGTCCAGAGTCCAGCGTCCGCCTTCGTCCTCAGGTCCTCGGGTCCTTGGGTCCTTGGTGCGCTGATTGCACTGGCCGCCGGCCATCCCACGGCCGCGCAGCAAGCGCCGACGTTCCGCACCGCGGCCAACGTCATCGCGGTTGAGGCGTCCGTCTACGACAAGAACAGCCAGCCGGTCACGGATCTCACCGCTGCCGACTTTCAGATCTTCGAAGATGGGCAACCGCAAGCGATCCAGACCATCTACCTGGTGTCGTCGGACCCGAACGTCGTCAGAGCGGGTTCGGCAGGTTCGGTAGGTTCGGCGGGTTCGGTAGGTTCGGGGGGTTCGGCGGGTTCGTGGGGTTCGTGGGGTTCAGGTGCGCCCGTGCGGCGCGAGTTTCGCTCGAGGGTCCTCGTGTTTGTCTTTGACCAGGCCCATCTTTCGGCGGACGGTTACAAACGCTCTGTCGCGGCCGTCCAGAGCTTCCTGAAGGACGGCGCCGCCTCCGCCGATCTGATCGGCATCGTCTCGGGCGGGACGATGCTCAATAACAAGATCGAGACGGACAAGGCCGCGTTGCTCAAAGCCATGGAGACGATGAGGGGTCCGAACATGGCGCGCTTCAATGACATGCGCGCGTGGCCACGCATCATCGACGAGGCCGAAGCCACGGCCATCGCCCGCGGCGATCGCGAAACCACGGCGCGCGTGGTGCAGCGCGGGTGCGGCGAGCGTCCGGAGGAATGCCAGCAACTCGGTGGCGATGAACCGGTGCGTCAGCAGGTGGAAGCCAAGGCGCGCCTGATCGCGAGTGAAGCGCAACGCGACGCGCGGCTGTCGCTGGCGATCATGCAAACGCTGGCCGGCAGTCTCGGCCGATTGCCGGGTAGCAAGAGCGTGGTGGTCTTCTCCGAGGGCTTCTTTACCGGCGAACTCAATGAACGAATGAAGGACGTGGTCACGCTGGCGGCACGCAACAACGTGCGCTTTTCCACGATGGACGCGCGCGGCCTCAGCCGCGATCCACGCACGCAGAACTTCATGAACGACCAGCCGCTCAGCACGGCCGGGGACTTGTCGGCGATCACGAGCGATGCGGGCGCGGACGTTCTTTCCAGCCTCGCCATTGACACCGGCGGCGAAGTGATGATGAACCGCAACGACCTTCGCCCCGCCATTGACATCGTGGCGCGCGCGGCGGGCACGTACTACGTGCTGGGCTACGCGCCCGCAAAGGCGCTGGATGGCTCGTACCGAAACATCACGGTCAAGGTCACGAGGCCGGGGCTGACGGTGCGGGCCCGCAAAGGCTATGTCGCGGTCGCCGCGCCATCGACAAGCGTTGTTCCCGCGGCTCCGACGGGTGTTGTTCCGTCAGCGCCCACAGGTGTCGTTCCCACCACACCGCCTACAGGCGCAGCGCCCACGCCACCGACGGGTGTTGTCCCCTCTGTCCCCCGCTTCCGCCCGAACTCCGACCGCAATGTCGCGTCGCTGACCAAGGTGGCGCCGGGTGGCGGCGAGACACCGGACGTGAAGGCGCTGGCGGATGCCGGCTGGGATGCGTACGCGCTGGGTGACGTGGCGGTGGCCCGCGAGAAGTTATCGGCAGCCGTCGCGACCGGCAAGGCGGCGCCGTGGGTGTCGTATGCGCTCGGCTTCGCGGACTTTGCGCTGGGCCAGTACGAAGCGGCCGCAAACACATGGACCGTTGTGCGCACGGCGGTTCCGGAGTTCATGCCCGTGTACTTCGATCTGGCAGATGCGTACATCAGTCTCGGGCGCAGCACCGATGCCCTCGCGATCCTGCGCGACGCCGCGCGGCGCTGGCCGGTGGAGCCCGAGCCGCAAAATGCGCTGGGCACGATGCTCGTCAAGCGCGGCGCCCTCGACGAAGCGATCGACATCTTCAAGAGCATCACGGTTGCCAAGCCGGCCGACAGCCTGGGCTTCTTCAACCTGGGCCGCGCGTATCACTTGCGGTATCTGCGCCTGCAGCAGAACGTGGCCACGGCGAGGCTGCCGTCACCCTCCGCCGTCGGCGAAGACGACCGGAAACATGCGATCGCCGCCTACACGCACTACCTGACGCTCGGTGGCCCGTTCGAGAAGGAAGCGAAAAGCGCCATCGCCGCCCTCGATTGGAAATAGCGCGGCGGCGATGAATCGGCAATCGTGAATCGACAATCTTCAATCTTCGATCGGCAATCGGGGAATGGTGGAATCGCAGATCGGGAAATCGAAAATCGGATAATCGAAAATCGGGGAATCGAAAATCGATCGAGCAATCGCGGCCCGCCAATCGCGCCGGCTCACTGCTCCACTCACGGCCTTCCGATTTCTCGATCTCTCGATTCCCGATTCTCCGATTCCCCGATTCCCCGATTCCCCGATTCCCCGATCAGAAGATTGCCGATTCGCGATTGCCGATTTGCGATTCCACCATTCCCCGATTGCCAATCGAAGATTGCCGATTATCGATTTCGCAATTATCGATGCGGGTACACGAAAAAAGGCGGCTCCCCGAAGGGAGCCGCCTTTCATGTGTATACGAGCTGTCTTAGAAGCCGATGCGGAGACCGAACCGGACGATGCGCGGGTTCATGATCTCTTGCACCTGGCCGACCGTCGACAGGCGCAGGTCGTACTGTTTGCCCAGCACCGTGCCGATATTCAGCAGGTTGAACGCATCGATGTCGAGGTTGAACGTCATGCGGTTCACCTTCAACTCCTTGCCGATGCGAGCGTCGAGCGAGTGCACGCTCGGAAGGCGATAGTCGTCGACGCCACCCACCACGAGCACGGTCTTGTTGGGGCTCAGCGCATCGCCCGTCGCCACGCGGCTACGGAAGAACGGCTCTGCATAACCCTGGCGGAACAGATAGTTCACACCGGCCGTGATCCCCCACTTCATCTGGTACGCTCCGTTGAGGATGAACTGCTGCTTCGGAAGCACCATGTAGATGGAACTCTTGCCGCTGCCAGACGTTGGCGTCACCACGAGGCCGCCGCTCATGTTCGGGCTGGCCGGCCCTGGCGTGGGATCCCCCATGGCGGCCGCGCTGTCGAAGTACTCGCGGTGATCGCTCGTTGACCAGGCCGCGCGCATCATCCAGTTGTTACTCATGCGCTTGGTCGCTGCGATTTCGAGACCCTTGAAGCGCTGGTGATAACCAGGACGCGACCGGTACGTGGTTCCGCGATCGGACGGTACTGCCGCCGGATCGACCTTGTAGTAGTTCACCGAGTACGGACCCGCAATTGAAGAGGTCGCCGAGATGTTGCCGGCCACCGAGTACTTGGTGCCGTCCACGCCCGTGAGTCGATTCCAGTTGAAGTTCGAGTACTTCCGCCACGTGAAGGACGCGCTCACCGACAGGTCACGCAGGACCTGACGGTCCAAACCGACAATGAATTCGTCGGTCATGGGCACCTTGTAGCTACCGACCTTGTTCGGCGTCGACAGCTTGGTCGGGTTCGACAGGTCGAAGCCGGTGTAGCCAACGTTGCCGGCACCGGTGTTCACGTCGCCGAGGATTTCGCTGGCCTGGATTGTGTTGTCGCGGTTCGTGTCCACCCCGTAGAAGTAGAGGTACGAGTACTGGATCGTACCGAGCACCGTGGCTGCGCCCGATGAGATCTGCGACGCGAAGCGCCCGTAGCTGGCCCGCGCCAGCGTCTTGCGCGATTCGTCGAGGGCCACCGTGACGCCGAGACGCGGCGCAATCGTGTTCCACTTGATCGCGTCCTTAGCCGCCGCACCCGTCAGGTCGGGCAGCAGTTTCGGCGCGATCGGGTTCGCCTTCACTGAGGCCGGATTGAGTGACGCCGGCTGATAGTCCCAGCGCGCGCCCACGTTGAGCGTCAGCCGGTCCTTCGTAAACGTGTCGGACAGGTAGCCACTCACGTACTTCGCAGACGCTGACAGGTTGTATTCGCGCGCGATATCCGCGAAATAGTTCGGATACCCGGCCGAGATGAAGATCCCGCCGCCCGGCCACGCCGAGTGCGACGTGACATCCACCTTACGGTAGGAGAAGCCGAACTTGAATTCGTGGCTGCCCTTGAACCAGTTGCCATCAGCCGAGGCCACGTGCTGCGGACGGTTGCTCGAGTAATCAATGAACGAGCCGTGCCAGACGCCGTTGTCGTCGAGAGAAGCCATCGTCGACAGACCGCCGCGCGGGGTCAGCGAGAAGCCACCGGCGATGTACGCGTACCGGGCGGTCAGATACACACTGTTGGACAGGGTGAGGTTGGTCTCGCCCTTGTACATACTGGTCGGACCCGTCTGGTTCCACGTGGTCTCATCCGGGCGGGTGGCGCCGGCGCCGCGGCCGAACTTCTCCTTGTTGCCGCGATAGTAGGTGAACGACGCGCGAGCGCGGCTGTTGATTTCCGCCGTGGTCTTGAACGAGTAGTTCTCGAGAATCGTCTCGTCCTTCGCGGTCTGTTTGTAGGACCCCACGTTGGCCGGGTCCTTCGTAAAGATCTGGAGCTGCGGGTGCGTCTTACCGTAGGCGCCCCAGGCGAACAACCGATTCTTAAGAATCGGCCCGCCAACCTCCAGACCGTAGTCCGTCATTTCCTTCATCCGGTTGTAGCTGTTCAGGATGCCGGAGATGTCGCCGCCCTTGACGTTGTTCGACTGAGTCTGATGGCCTTCCCAGTAGTAACGACCGGAGCCCTTCAGCAGGTTGGTGCCGCTGCGCAGCACGAAGTTCAGCGCCACACCTGGCGTAGGGTTGGTGACATCCGCGCCGCCCGTTGTGACCTGCATTTCCGAAAACATGTCGAAGTCGTAGTAGGTCGGGGACGAACCCGTGGCCGCCATGTCCGTGATGGCGATGCCGTCCATGTTCCACGTGTTGTCCGAGCCTGACGCGCCCTTCGCCTGGTAGTTCGACTGCTGACCCGACTCGGCGCCGCCGACGTTCACGCGATCGACGATAACGCCAGGCACCGACTGCAGCACAACCCACGGGTCGCGCGACGACGGGATTTTCTGGAGCTCGTCGAGGGAGACGCTCGTCGACACGGTTTCCTTCTTCGTATCGAGCATCGGCGTCTCGGCCCTGACGGTTTCCGTCGCGGTCACGCCGCCAACCGACAACATGGCCTTGAGCGCAACGCTGGCGCCGGCGCCAACCTGCACTTTGTCGTTCTTGTAATCGCCGAACCCCTTGAGGGTGGCGGTCACGGTGTAGGCGCCCGGAGGCAGGCTCAGGAAGTGCGCTTCACCGCGCGAGTCCGTCACGGCCATGGCCTTCTGGGTTCCCCCGATTTCGACAGTCACGCCCGGCAACACCGCACCGGTGCTGTCCACAGCGGTGACGTCGATACGTCCCGTGTAAACCTGCGCCGAAGCGGGAAGGGCGAACACTGCGAGAAACAGGGCAGCCAGTACGAATTTCACCAGTCTGCTATTCATTTAGATCCTCCAATGCTTGCTCAAACAAAGCGACGGACCCTGTGATCGTCCGCCGCCACAACAAACGTTCAGGAAAGAGACATCACCTTACGTGCGCTCATTATCGAACATGTCGTGAAGTTTTTGTAAACAAATGAGTTATGGGCTCTGACGGCTCCAAAAACTACGGAGAATCGTTCGATGGCTCCAATGCGTTGGATGGGCGAGTTGAAGTGGCCGCCTGAGGGTCGTGCCCGAATTCAACAAATTGAAGGTATGCGGCGTGTTCTGATCGAGAGGATGGCCAGTGTGCCTTCTATGAAGCGCGATCGCGAACTACTGCGAGAACCGATCAAAAATGTCAACGAGCTCCGTGAGTCTCTTGCGCGTTTCGTCTTCTCCGAGCTGCACGCCGGCAGGCACGCACGAGTCGACGTGGTGCTTGAAGACGGCCAGGCTGATTCGGTTGAGAGCGGCTTCGGCCGCCGCCAACTGCTGAAGAATTTCAATGCACAGGCGCGGTTCCTGCACCATGCGCCGGATGCCTCGGATTTGCCCCTCGATTCGGTTCAATCGGGTGACGAGAGGCTGCTGTTGCGTTGCATCAAGCATGGATCCCAACTCCGTTTCTCCTACTCCCCTGCAGCCGAATACGGCGGGAACCGAACGAACGTTTAGAGCGATTTCCACAATTGCTGTAGCCGTCAGTCCAAGGTTCAGGGTTCCACGTCCAAGGTCACTTGTTGTCCGCAGGTCCTGCTCGTGCTTCGTCCAATGTGGGCTGCGCTTGCACTTGAACCGAGGACCCCAGGACCCCAGGACCC
>JAKALV010000124.1 GCA_021824055.1 Acidobacteriota bacterium | reverse complement strand
GGGCGCCCTCCGCCTCGCGCGACTCGGGCGCCGCATGATGACCGGACGTCGCGCCGGCCGACTCGACCGCTTCGAACAGCTGCAGGCGATCGATCGGCTTCGACAGGTATCCGTCCATGCCGGCCGCCAGGCAACGGTCGCGGTCTCCACTCATCGCGTGGGCGGTCAACGCGATGATGGGCACGCGGCTGCCGGTCGCGGCCTCAACGCCGCGGATCGCCGCGGTGGCCTCGAACCCGCCCATCTCCGGCATCTGCACGTCCATCAGCACCACGTCAAACCCGCCCGGCGTGAACAACGCGACGGCCTCATGCCCGTTGTTGGCCACGGTCACCGCATGCCCGCGGCTCGCCAGCAGGCGCGCCACCACGCGCTGATTGACGAGGTTGTCCTCCGCCACCAGGACCCGCAGCGCGGGCACTCCCGGCCGCACCACCGTCGGCGCGCGCGCTTCCGTGTCTGGCGCCGGCTGCATCAGGGCGCAGATGGCCTCGAACAACTCCGGCTGCCGCACGGGCTTGGTCAGATAGGTGCGAATACCCAGCGCCCGGCAGCGCGCGGCGTCGCCGCTGCGGCCCGACGAGGTCAGCATCATCATGTGCAGGCCCGCCAGGTCCGGCCGCTGCTGAATCTCCTCGGCGACCGCAAATCCGTCGACGTCCGGCATGTTGGCATCGAGCAGGACGACGGCAAACGGCTCGCGGCGCTCGACCGCCGCGCTGAGTGCCGCAAGTGCTTCGCGGCCGCTGTCAACGGCGACGGGCGCCATCCGCCACCGCGTCAGCTGCTCGACGAAGATCCGGCGGTTCACGTGGTTGTCATCCACGACCAGCACGCGAAGGCCGATCAGTTGCGGATCCGGCCGAGCGTCCGGCGTCACGGCCTCGCTGACGGGGAACTCCACGGCAAACCGGAAGGTGCTCCCGACGCCCTCGTCGCTCTCGACCCAGATCCGGCCGCCCATCAGGTCCACGAGCTTGGCGGAAATCGACAGGCCGAGGCCGGTGCCGCCGAACCGCCGCGTGGTCGATCCGTCGGCCTGGACGAACGCGTCGAAAATCGACGTGAGCTTGTCGGCGGGAATGCCGATGCCGGTGTCGGTGACGGCAAAGTGCAGGCCGGCGCGATGGTCCCGCGCGGTATCGAGGCGCACCTGCACGAGCACGTGTCCGCGTTCGGTGAACTTGATCGCGTTGGCGACCAGATTGGACAGCACCTGCCGCAGGCGCAGCGGATCGCCGATGACGCCGCCCGGCACGTCGGCGCCGATCTCGCTGATCAGCTCCAGCCCCTTCTGCTCGGCCATCGGCGCGAGCGGCTTGAGGGCCTGCGCCACCACGTCGAGCACGGAGAACGTGACGCTTTCCATCTCGAGTTTCCCGGCTTCCACTTTCGAGAAATCGAGGATGTCGTTCAGAATGGCGAGCAGCGACTCGGCCGACGTCCGCACCGTCTCGAGGCTGACGCGCTGGTCGCGCGTCAGGTCGGTATCCAGCACGAGATCGGTCATGCCGATAATGCCGTTCATCGGCGTGCGGATCTCGTGGCTCATGTTGGCGAGGAACTCGCTCTTGGCGCGGCTCGCCTCCTCCGCGGCGGTGATGGCGTTCTGCAGCGCCTCCTGGGCGCGGCGGCGGTCGGTCACGTCGATCAGCGTGCTTTCGATTTCCGCCGGCGCGCCGTCCACGCCCTCGATGAACGTGGCGCTTTCCAGCACCCAGATCGGCGTTCCGTCCTTGCGGACGAGCCGGCTCTCGCGATTGACCAGGCCCTTGTGCTCGCGCACCAGGGCCACGAACGCGGCGCGCTCGTCGGGGCTCGAGAAATCGGCCGCGTTGCTTCGCAGCAGTTCCTCTGCCGAATCGAAGCCGAGCAGCCTGGCGCCCGCCAGGTTGCACGTCAGGAGCCGGCCGTCAATCGACGCGCGGTAGATGCCGGCCAGGCTGCGCTCGAACAGCAGCCGGTACCGTTCCCCCGCCGCGCTGAGTCGCTTTCGCAGCGGCTGGACGATCAGCCACCAGGCGAGCGGCGCCTGGATGAGAACGAGCCCGGCGATGTCGATCAGGAGCTCCGTCGTCCGGGTGCCGCCTGAGGGCAGCAGCACCGGCATCATGAAGTAGATGAAGACGTCGGTTGCCAACGTAATCGTCAGCAACTTCAGCAGGTAGTGAAACGCCGGATTCAGGTACGACCGATCCTCCGAGCGCCGCTCTCCCCTGGGACGGCTCATTTCTTGATCTGTCTTTCGCGCTGCAGTTCCAGCATGTCGATGCCGTCCTGCGGCACGCCGAGCAGCCACTGGGTGAAGTAGTCGATGCGGCGCCACGCCGCGTAGTCGGCGTCGGGGCCGTAGCCGTGGCGCTGCCCCGGCAGCAGGATGACGTCGAAGCGCTTGTTGGCCTTGATGAGCGCGTCGATCACGCGGTAGGTGTTCGACGGGTGCACGTTGTTGTCGATGTCGCCCGTGATCAGCAGCAGATGCCCCTTGAGGTTCTTGGCGATGTCCTGGTTCTTGTCGATGTCGTACTTGAAGGTGACCTTGCCGTCCTTGTCGGTCACTTCCTCGACGCCGTCGTGCTTCTCGCTCCACCAGCGGTTGTAGATACTGTTGTCGTGGTTGCCCGACTCGGACACGCCGACCTTGTAGAAGTCGGGATAGCCGAACATCGACGCGGCCGTCATGAACCCGCCGCCGGAGTGGCCCCACATGCCGACCTTGTCGATGTCGATCCACGGATACGTGCGCGCCAGCTGCTCGACGGCCGCCTTCTTGTCGGGCACGCCGTAGTCGCGCAGGTTGCCGTAGCCGTAGTTGTGGTACCACTTCGAGCGCGACGGATTGCCGCCGCGGTTGCCCACTTCGATCACGATGAAGCCCACGTTGGCCAGCGTCTGGCTCCAGTCGCGCGGCGCGAACGACTTCTGCACGCTCTCGGTTTGCGGACCGGGATACACGTACTCGATGATCGGATACTTCTTCGACTCGTCGAAGTCGAACGGCTTGAACATCACGCCGTACAGATCCGTGATGCCGTCGTCGGCTTTCACGACGAACGGCTCCGGGAACTTGAAGCCCTGGGCGACGGCCGCCGACAGGTCGGTCTTCTCGAGGTCCATGACCTTGTTGCCCAGCGCGTCGAAGAGCGCCGACTCGGGCGCCGTGTTGACGCGCGACCAGGTGTCGATGAAGAATGTGCTCTTGTCGTTCATCGCCGCCGCATGGTTGAAGTTGCCCGGGTCGAGCAGCTTGAGGCCGCCCGTGTCGATGTTCACGCTGTACAGGTGCGCGTAGTACGGATCCTCGCCGGCCTCACGTCCGGCCGCGGTGAAGTAGAGCGTGCGGGTCTTCTCGTCGATCGACGTGATGCCCAGGCACTGGAACTCGCCCGACGTGATCTGCCGGATCAGTTTGCCGGCGGCGTCATAGAGGTAGTAGTGCCCCCAGCCGTCGCGCTCGGACCAGTGGATCAGCTGCGTCGCGCCCGCCGCGGTCTTCAACGTGCGCAGCGGCTGCGTTTCGATGTAGGCGTTCGACCGCTCCGGAATGATCACGTGCGACTCGCCGGTATTCGTGTCGGCCTCGACGATGTCGATCCGCTTGAGGTCGCGCGACGTGCGGTTGAAGTAGATCCTGGAACCGTCGAGCGTCAGCCACCGTGATTCGGCTTCCTGCTTCTCGCGCTGCAGGTTGGTGACGGGCGCCGTGTTGAGGCCCATCTGCTGGTCCTTGAAGGCGTCGGTCTTCAGCTTTGTGCCCTGCTTCGTCGCGATGTCGAACGCCCACGCTTCTTCCTGCGGCTGGTTCGCCTCGCCGGGCATGCCGTACTTGTAGGTTTCGAGTTTCGGCCGCGGCATGGCGAGCGCGTTGATCACCCACAGGTCCCCCACCTTGCGCGAATCGGTGCGCGTGAGCGCGAACTTCTTGTTGTCCTGCGACCACGTGATGTTGACCGACGCCACGCGCGGACCGAACTTCTTGTCCTGCTCGGTCGGCACGGTACGCGCCGCGCCGCCGGTGCCCTGGCCGCCCTGCTCGTTCTGCTGCTCGTCCTGGATCGCCTGGCCCCGCGTGTCGCGCGCGTAGCTGTAGTCCTTCTCGCCGTCGGTCGTGATCTGGGTCTCGACCACGGACGGATCGTCGGCCTTGGCCTGCGCCTTGGCGTAGTTGGCCGCGTCCATCATGAACAGGTTCTGGCCGCGCGCGAACAGGATCGTCTGCTTGTCGGGCGACACGGCCGCCCAGGCGGGTTTCGGCTTCTCCGCCTCGTACTTGTCGTTCAGCGTCAGCGTCTCGCCGGCGATTTCGTACTCCAACCACCACCGCTTCTGGCCGGGGGGCGGCCCGCCCGCGACGCCGCCGCGCCCGCGGCCCACCTGCTGCTGCTCATCCTGCTGCTGTTGCTGCTGGCCGCCGCGCCCGGCGCCGCCCTGACGGCCCGTCTGATCCTGCTCGATCTGGCCCATCAGCTCCTCGCCCGAGCTCGACACCACCTTCGACGCATTCGGCAGGTCCACGCTGAACCGGATCTTCGTGTCGTTGTCGATGAACTTGACCGTGTTGATCGGCAGATGCTGCGCGTCGTACGGCGTGCGCAGAATGCGCGTGAGATTGGCCGCCATCTTCGCGTTGTCCCACAGCGCCACGCGAGTCTTCTTCACCGGGTCCACCATCCACCACTTGCGGCCGGCCGGCGTCTCGAACGTGTACCAGAACCGGTCGCTGAACTCGAGCCAGTGCGGCGTCACGGACGTGTCGAAAATCAGTTTGCCGATCTTGGCCGACGTCCACTGCGACGCGAGCTCGTAGTTGGGCTTGGGCGCCACGCGATCGGCCGCCTCAGACGCGCCGGCCGCCGGCGAACCATTCGGCAGGGCCCGCTGGGCGGTCATCGGCACGGCGGTGGCCACAAAGGCGAGAACACAGAACAGGCGGATCAGCGCTTTCATCTCACAACCCCTCCCGGGTGGGCGAACTATACCGCGAGAATTCGGCCGGCGCGCCGCAATCCGACGCCTCCGCCCGGCTGGGCAGCGAGCCATCACTGGCACTCGTACTGCACGTGCCGACACTGGGGACGCGCGCACGCGGCGACAATCCGTCGCCACTGCACCGATCCCCCGGAAAACCCGAGACGCCGCGCGCGTTCGCACCGGCAAGGTCATTGCACGATCATCCAAGATCGAGGCGCGTAGGCCGACACCCTGAAAGGACAACAACATGAAGATCAAGGAATTGATGAGCCATCCCGCGGTGACGTGTCTTTCAAGCGACTCTTTGGACATCCCGGCGCGGTTGATGTGGGAGTACGACTGCGGCTCCGTTCCGGTCCTCGCCACGTGCCAGCCGCGCACGCACGCAGCGGCGACGCATCACGACGACGCGGCGCTGGTGGCCGCCACGCACTGACCCGTCCGCGGGCGCTGTCGACGGCGCTCCCCGGATGGGTCCTCGCGGCCTGCCCACGCGCATGAAGACACTGCACGACTTCTTCGATCGCTACGTGCACGGTCCAGCCACCGCGCTCGTCCATGACGATGGATTCCGGCGTTGGGCGTGCACGTCGAATCAGTTGCGGACGGCCGCCGGGCACTTTGCCGTTCGCCTTCGCGATGCCGGCGTGCGAAGCGGCGACCGGGTCGCGCTGTGGGGTGAGAATCGGCCCGAATGGGTGATCGCGTTCTGGGGCTGCATCCTGCACGGCGTCGCGGTCGTGCCCGTGGACGCGCAGTCGTCTCCCGCGCTCGCCGCGCGCCTGATCGCCGCCGGCGCGGTGCGCGGCGTGCTCGTGGGCGACGGCATCCAGCCGGCGGACCTGCCGGCGTCCGTGTTCACATGGAAGCTCGCCGAGATCGCGATGACCCCGGAGGGATCGCCGGCGCCCTTCACGCGCGCGCCGGTGACGCCCGACACCATCGCCGAAATCGTTTTCACGTCCGGCACGACCGGCGATCCCAAGGGCATCATCATCAGCCACCGGAACATCGTCGCCAACATCACGGCCTTCGAGCCCGCGGCGGCCCGGTACGGTCCGTACCTCTGGATGTTGCGGCCGCTCCGATTCCTCGGCGTGTTGCCGCTCAGCCACATGTTCGGTCAGGCGCTCACGATGTTTCTTCCGCCGCTCGTTCGCGCGACCGCCGTCTTTATCAAGGGCTATCAACCGGATGAGATCGTCCGCCAGATCCGCCGCCAGCGCATCACGCTGCTCGTCACGGTGCCGCGCATGCTCGAAATCCTGCGCGGCCGCATCGAGCGTCTGGCGCCGCACTGCGCGAACCCGCCGGCCGAACCCTCCGTGCTCAAGCGGCTCTGGCGCTTTCGCGATGCCCATCGCCTGTTCCGCTGGCGGTTCTGCGGGTTCGTGGTCGGCGGCGCGCCACTCGACACAGAGGTCGAGGACTTCTGGCAGCGGTTGGGTTTTGCCGTCATCCAAGGTTACGGGTTGACCGAAACCGCGCCGGTCGTCGCGTGGAACGATCCGTTCCGCATGAAGCACGGTACGGTCGGCAAACCGCTTGAGGGCGCCGAGGTGCGAATCGCCCCTGATGGCGAGGTCCTGGTCCGCGGACCGATCGTCACCAGCGGTTACTTCGATCCGGCGGCGCGCGCCCGCGCGATTGTCGACGACGGCTGGTTGCACACCGGCGATCTCGGCGCGTTTGATGAGGCGGGCAACCTCAGAATTATCGGGCGCAAGAAAGACATGATCGTCGCCGCCGACGGCGTGAAGGTGTTTCCCGAGGACGTGGAGCGTGTCCTCAACGCGCTGACCGGGGTGCGCGAATCCGCGGTTGTGGCCCATCGCGAGGCCGGCGCCGAGCATGTGCATGCGGTGCTCGTGTTGGAGCCGGGCGCCGATCCGTCGGTGATGCTGCGGCAGGCCAATGCGGAGCTCGAGAGCCACCAACGCATCAAGGAGTTCTCGGTCTGGCCCGACGCGTCGTTGCCACGAACCGAGGCCATCGGAAAACTCAAGCGATACCAGATCCGGCAGTGGGTCGAGACGGGCGCGCGGCGTCCGGCGGAGCCGGGGCGCCCGACTGGAGACCGGATCGAACAGCTGCTGTCGCGGTACGTGAAGCATGGCGCGCTGGCATCGAGCGCAACGCTGGACGAACTGGGCCTGACCTCGCTCGACCGGATCGAGCTGATGACGGCGCTCGAGGACCAGAGCGGCGTGACGTTGAGCGAGACATCGATCGCGAGCGTGCGTACGGTCGGCGATTTGCGGCAGGCCGTGGAAACGGCCGAGACGGCCGGACCGGACGCCGACCGGATCGCGTTTCCGCGCTGGCAGCGGTCACGGCCGGCGCGCATCGTGCGTCGCGTCAGCCAGCAGACATGGATTCTGCCGTTGTCGCGCGTCTTCTTCCGGCTCACGGTCGAAGGCCGCGAGCATCTCGGCCGCGTGCGCGGACCGGTGATCTTCGCCGCCAACCATCAAAGCCACTTCGACACGCCGGTGGTGCTGGCGGCGCTGCCGCGCGACTGGCGCGACCGCATCGCCGTGCCCGCGTTGAAGGAGTACTTCGACGCGCATTTCTTTCCGAAGCGTCATACGATCAGGGACCGGTTCACCAACCGCCTCGCGTACTACCTGGCCGCGCTCTTCTTCAATGCCTTTCCGCTGCCGGCGCGTGAACCCGGCATGCGACAGACGCTCGGCTACATCGGAGACCTGGTGAGCGACGGGTTCTCGATCCTGTTGTTTCCTGAAGGCGAACGCACGAACCTCGGCGATATCAAGCCGTTCCAGTCCGGCGTTGGGCTGATCGGTTCGCGGCTGCGATTGCCGGTGGTGCCGGTGCGGCTCGAGGGCGTCGACCGGGTGCTGCATCGCACCTGGCGCTGGCCGCGTCGCGGCGACGTTCGGGTCGTGTTTGGACCACCGATGACGCTGGAGGGAAAGGACTACGCCGGCCTTTCCGCCCGGGTGGAACAGGCAGTTCGCGGCCTGCGGCCGTGCGTGTCTGTGCCCGCGGCCGGCGCCGAGGGTGAGTTTTCCGCGCGCTGAGCGGACTCTGCCCCAACGTCCCACACACATTCGTCCGGCGGGCTTTAGCCCTGCGGCCACGTGCACTTCGGACGAAGGACCAGCCGGACCTGCGGACAACAAGTGACCTTGGACGTTGGACCCTGAACCTTGGACGGGCGGCTACAGCAATGTGCAATGCGCTCTAGAACGACAGACGCACGCCGAAACGAAGGGTCCGCGGCGGCTCGATCGCAGTGACGGCGCGGAACGCGGCGCCGGTCAGCACGTACTCCTCCACTTCGCGCCCGATGTTGAAGACATTGAACGCATCGACGATCAGCGTCAGCTGTCCGGAGCCAAACGCGAAGACCTTCTGCAGGCGCGCGTCGGTCGTGGAAATGAACTTGAATCGCGTCGGCCGCCCGTTGGCGTAGGCCATCACGGCTTCCGGCCCCTGGTTCAGCGTGTTGAAGATCGCCAACCGCGAGAACGGCTGGCCGTCCTGGTACCGCGCCACGATGCCGAGCGACGTCCGGCCGGGCAACGTGAACACGCCGAGGATCTTGCCGACGTATCCGCGATCGAAGAACGTGCGGCCGCCGGTCGCAAACGACGCGGCATTCGGATCGGCGGGCACGTCGCCGATGAGGCCGGGGTCATTCTCGTCGGCGCGGAAGCCGCGATTCGCGCCGGTCCCCATCGCCTTGATCGCCGCGGCGGAAAACGCGAGGCGGGCCCGCGGTCCGCGGTACTGCATGGCGATATCCAGCGTATAGGACGAATCCTCGCCCACGCCGACGGGATTGGTCAGCGTGTAGTGATCGAGGCCCGCACTCGACGCGGTCCGGTTGAACGCGATTAGTTGCCGATCGTCGCTCGAGTCGGTGAAGTCCGCGCCCGGATCCGTCTGCGTCACCGGCGTGTAGGCCGCGCCGCCATCGGCGATGGCCCGCACGAGCTGGCGTTCCTTGCGCGCGATCGCCGTCACCGACAGCGCGAAGCGCGACCAGTCGACGCGAACGCCGCCCATGAAGAGGTCGATGACCGGCCGCTTCACCGCCGCGTCGAGGGCCGTGAGGCCGCCCGCCGCGCCCGGGCCGATGCGCGCGATCAAGCTCGACGCCGCGCTGCCCTCGGCGCCATCAACGACGCCGTTGTTGTTGGCGTCCACCCAGCGATAGACGCGCGCGGACGGCGCGTTGACGTCGCCGTACGCCAGCGCCATCGCCGGCAACCGCGCGCCGGAGCGCGTGTAGGTCCCGAAGATGCCCACGCCCGCGCGTCGGCTGAAGAGGTCGAACGCGGCGTGCGGATAGACATCGGTCCAGGTGATCGATGTCGCGCCGCCGTTCGACGC
>JAKALV010000123.1 GCA_021824055.1 Acidobacteriota bacterium | reverse complement strand
TCGACGGCGCTGGCGCCGTAGCGCGCGCCGTCGATCTCCCAGGTCACTTCGCCCGCGGCCCCCCGCGCACGCAACTTCAGCACCTGAAATTCGGCCCGCAACGTCGGGTCATACATGTAGGTGGCGCCACCAAGCGGATTGGCGATCTGCAACGAGGTCTTCATTGCCCCATTGCCCCACTGCCTCACTACGTCATTGTGTGGAGCGGTCTGCGCCTTTGCCCAGGATCGGTACTCCTCGGGCCATACGGTGATCACGCCCTCATCGCTCGCGTGATGCCACGTGCACCGCCCGGTCCGGGCTTCCACCGGCACCCATTCATTCACGCGGGTGGGGCACGCATCGCCGGCCGCGAGACCCGACATCGCGCACAGCGTGACGCGGCGAACGTCAGGGGTTGGCGCGATCACGGGCGCCCGCTCGTCGCGCGATGCGCCATAGCGCTCAACGGCCGCCAGCATCACCTGGTGAAAGATCGGGCCGGCGCCCATCACGCCCGACGAGCTGTGCATCGGCGCGCGATCGAAGTTGCCGACCCACACGCCGACGGTGACATCACGGGTGAACCCGATCGCCCAGTTGTCGCGATACGCCTGCGATGTTCCTGTCTTGGCGGCCACCGGAAACGGAAATTCCAGACTTCCGCCTCGCCCGAAAACGAACGACCGTGCGTCGTCATCCGACAGGATGTCGGCAATAAAGAACGCCGTACGCGCCGACACCACTCGTTGAGAATCCACGGGTCTCATTGCCCCATTGCCCCACTGCCTCACTGCCTCACTGCCAGTCAGTGTCGTGGTCGTGATGCTGATGCCACCCCGGGCAAACATCGCGTACGCCTCGACCATCTCGTCGAGTCGCACCTCGGCGTTGCCGAGCGTCAAGCCAAGTCCGTAGTGCGCGGCGTTGTTGTCGAGCGTGGTGAATCCTGCCTGGCGGAGGAGCCGGGCCACGGCCGGCACGCCGACTTCCGACGCCAGCGCCACGGCTGGAACGTTTTCGGATCCGGCCAACGCGTAGCGCGCGAGCAGCGGCCCGCGGTACTGGCCGTCGTAGTTGCGAGGCTCGTACAGGATGCCAGGCTGGGCTGTGGGGAAGTGCGAGGGCACGTCGGCGAGCACGCGGCCGGGAGACGCACCGCGCTCGAACGCCGCCGCGTACGTAAACGGTTTCAGCGCGGATCCAGGCTGGCGCGGCGACGTCACCCCGTCGATGGCGCCGCCGTGCGCCTGATCGTTGTAGTCGCCCGATCCTTCCCAGGCCAGCCATTCGCCGGTGTGGTTGTCGAGCACCGCCACCGCCACGTTGTGAGCAAAGTGCGCGGTCAGCGACTCGCGATTCGCGCGGATGATCCCGGCGACGGTCCGCTGCAGCTCGGCGTCGAGGGTGGTCTCAATGCGGCGATCGCCGGCCTCGCGGTCCGTGTGTGCCAGGACGCGCTGCACGAAGTGGGGCGCGAGCGTGCCACCCTGTTCGCGCTCGAGGACAATGCGCTCGCGCGTCGCCACGCCGGCGGCTTCGGCGGTGATGAACCTGCGCGCCGCCATCTCCGCGATGATCCGCCGCTGGCGCGCGCGGGCCGCATCGGGCCGGCGCCAGGGATTGAACCGGCTGGGCTGCTGCGGCAGCGCGGCCAGGAACGCGGTCTCGGCCACCGTGAGCGACGCCACCGGCCGTCCGAAGTACGCCTGGCTCGCCCGCGCCGCGCCGGTGATCTGGTTGCCGTACGGCGCCAGCGACAGATAGCGGGCAAGAATCTCGTCTTTCGTCAGGCGATGCTCGAGCCGGAGCGCGATCACCGCCTCGCGCGCCTTCGTCCACCAGCCGCGCGCTCGCGTCCCGGTCTGCTGTCGCAGCAATAACTCGGCCACCTGCTGCGTGATGGTCGATCCGCCTTCGACGATGCGGCGGGCGCGGATGTCGCGCCATGCCGCGCGCACGATCGCGATCGGATCCACGCCCACGTGACGGCTGAACCGCACATCCTCGGCGGCAATCGTCGCGTCACGCAATGCCGACGGCACGTCACCGGGCCGCAGCGCATCACCGCGCGTGCCGGACGCCGACCGCGCTTCGTACAACAGCTCTCCATGCCGGTCGACGACCACCACCGACGGCGATTCGCGTTGGTCCAACAACCCGGCCGGCAAGGGACCGCACCGCAGCCACACAACGGCCGCGACGCCGCTGACCAGCAGCGCTGCAGCAACATATCGCCGCCGTAGGATGCTCCTCATTGCCTCTTCATTGCCCCTTTGGCGCTTTGCCCCTTTGCCCCTTTAACGAATGTCAATGCTTGTGCTCGCCGCTCGTCCAAACACCTCCGGCGCGTACATCATCTCCGCCCGTGTTCCGGCCACCGTGAATACGCCGCCCGTGGTGGCGCGGACGATGTACGAGAACTCGTGCGTGCCGGCGGAAAGGCGCGTGGCGAAAAGCTGCACGCGATCGTCGAAGCGCTCCACGTAGTCAAAGCCGCCGCGCTGCATCCAGGTCGTCCAGTCGCCGGCGTCGTCCTGGCTCGGCGCGTCGCGCGCGAGATCGGCCGCGGTTGTGCGGAAGAAGCCATCCACGGCTTCGAAACCGGCCGCGATCGGATCGCTGACCGCCACAAAGCGCGCTTCTTTCGGCAGCGTCACGCGCAACGTGACGCGCACCAGATCGCCGGCTGCGAACGAGGTGGCCGCCGGACTGGCGCCCGCTTCCACGAATCGCTCGAAGCGGCGCTCCACGCGCATGCCCTGGTCGGTGGCCGGCTGCGCGCCCGGCAACGCGTACTGGAGCCGCGTCGTGAAGTAGAGCCGTCCGTCGCCGGTGCGGCTCATCGTGAGCGATGTGGGCGCGGTGGCGGCGATCAGCTCCTTCATGACCACGCGAATCGGTGCCGCGGCCGTCGTGCTGCGGCCCTGGAACGACGCGCTGCCAATGGTCGTCGTGCCGAGCTGCACCGTGGCGGTCATATTTGGTGGAGCAGCCTCGAACTTCTTGTAGTGCGAGACGAAGGCGAGCAGGGCGGTCGCGTTCTCCTGCGTGTTGCTCCACCGGCCGTTCGTGCGCGCGCCGGTCAACCAGCGGACCAGGGGCGCCGCGAGGGACGGGGTGTCGCCCCGCGCGACGAGTCCGTCGAGAACGATCGCGGTGGCGCGGATGTTGGAGTTCCACAGCCAGCCGAGCGCATCCTGATCGATTTCTTCGACATGAGCGCGGTCGCCTTCGACCCGCAGCGCGTTGCCGATGCGGCGAACGATGTCCTGGTAGCGCGAACCGCGTTCATTCGCGGCCGCCATCGCATCGGCGAGGTACGACAACGCGAACACCGGCAGACGGTTCGCGATGCCGGCGAGGCGCGTGATGTTCGAGTCCTGATTGCGGCCGTACTCCGCCAACACCTTCACGCCAAACGCCTGCGATGCGCTCCATACCGGCTGCCACTGGACCTCGGCCGGCATCGGCGCCTTCAACTCTCTCTCCAGGAACGTCAGCGCCTGGTCGGTCACATCCTTGTCGACCGCGATGCCGAGCGTCTTGCCCACGTTCATCACATGCAGCACGTAGCTCGTCAGATAGGCGCTCTCGGTGGCGCAGCGTCCCGGCCAGAGCGCGAAGCCGCCGTCTTCGCATTGCGCGTTCGGCAGCTCGCGCAGGAGCGACTCGGCCTGGGCCCGGTACGCCGCCGGCGTAGTCTGGCCGATGGCAAACGCGGTGCCGAGATCTGCGGCGAGCAATGTACCCAGCGCGCGCGACGCACGCTGTTCGGTGCAGAGATACCCGTAGTCCGCCAGGTATCGCACGCTCTCGGTGAGGCCGACGAGCACGGTGGACGAGAGCGATATGTCAAGGCCGCCCACGTCCGGCAGCACGCCGCGAGGAATCTCGAGCGGCTGTGACGCGGTGCTGTCGGTGTCGCCAAAAGCCGCTGCGGTCTCCACGCGGGCCACCGCATGAATCGGCAACACGGTCTCGAACGCGTCGGTGTCGCCGCCCATCTTCACGGTCATCTGCACGCGCGGCGAGCCGGCGGCCGTCGCGGTTGCGTCAAACCGCACGGCCTCGCTGGCGCCGGGCTCGAGCTGAATCGCGCGCGAGCTGGTGGTGAATGTGAGCGACGGGCTCAGGCTCTTGATCGTGACCACCGCGTTGCCCGCCCGGGCGGTCGTGTTGGTGACGATGGCGCCGAAGGAGGCGGTGTCGCCGAGGGCAAGGAATCGCGGGAAGCTCGGCAAGAGCGTCAGCGGAGTGCTGACGCGGATCTCCGCTTCGCCGGATCCGAATCGCGAGGCATCGTCGCCCGCCACGGCCATGATGCGGTACGTGGTGAGCGATTCAGGCAGCGTGATGTTGGCCGAGGCTCTGCCGTTCTTGTCCGTGACGACCGAGCCGAGCCAGAAGGCGAGCGGGCGGAAGTCCTGGCGCATGGCCGACGGGCCGGCATCGGCGCCGCCACCACCGCCTTCGCCGGCGCCCTTCGGCGTGATCACGCGGCGGCTGATGATGCGCTGCCGCGAATCCGACGTCATCACCTGCAGCGCCTTCTTCACATACACCGCATCGCGCACATTCGGCGGGTGGAAATCGGTAAGCGACAACACGCCGAAGTCCACGGCCCACAGCGTCACTTCGCTGACCGAGCCCTTGCCGGCCGAGTCGTTCACGTTCACCGACACTTTCGCGGTCTTGGCGGGACGGTACTCCGGGCGATCGGCCACGACCTTTACGGCCAGCTGCTTTGAGGCGTCTTCAACGAGCAGTTCGGTGTAGCCGAGCCGGAACGCCGGTTTGCCCGGATCCGACGGGTCGTCAATCACGTCACCCCGCCGGCTGGACGTGGCGGTGGCGTTGGCCGGCGGCGTGGCCGGACTGCGGCCTTTGATCAACAGCACGGACACGTACACGTTCGGAATGTCCTTCTCGGTGATCGGCACTTCGATCGTCTGCTGCGTCGACGTCAACGCGAAGCGCCGCACGGTGCGGATGCCTTCGCGTTCGGTGGTGAGCAACGCGGTGGCGGTTTCCCACGGAGACTTGATCATCACGCGCGCGGTATCGCCCGGCTTCCAGGTCTGGTGTTCGGGCGTGAGGTCAATGCGATTGTGATCGTAGCGTTCCCAGGCGGTGTATCCGGTGCCGAGCACGTAGAAGTCGAGATCGGTACGCGCCGTTCTGCCGGCGCTGTCTTTCGCGACCGCCCGCACTTCATACATCCCGCCCTCCGGCGTCGCCATCGTCAAGGGCAAGCCGGTCGTGGCCGTGGTGATCGTCCACTCGCCCACGGGGATTTCCTTGCGTTCGGTGTCCCAGTGGTAGAAGCCCTGACCTTCGGCGCGGCGGACCGAGGTGTACTGCACGCGCAGCAGCGACACGTTCACGGCGACACCGGGCACGGTCACGCCGTTGAGGCCGGCGGCCAGCACTTCGATGGACGCGCCCTTGGCGGCCGCCACGAAGTTCGCCGGGCGCTTCAGTCCGACGTACCACGGCGCCGGATGCAACACGAGCGACGCGCGGTTGGCGATGTGCTGCCGCGACACGTCCTCCACGTCACCTTCGAAGGTGTATTCGTACGCAACATCTGTCTTCGCGTCGGTGGGCAGCGTCAGCGCGAGCGCGCCTTGCGCGTCGAGCGCGACCGTGGCGCCCGCGATGTTGGTGTTGGCTGGCGCGTCCATGTCCCGCTCGGGCGTGTAGCCGAATGCGTACTGCTCGAGCGAGAACTTGTCGGTGATCGCGCCCGGCAGCGCCTGTGTGGGCTGGCGCTTCAGCGACCACACCACCGGACGCTTCGCCATCAATCCGCCGAACAGGTACTTCGCCGATAACGATGCCTGGAGCGACGCACCCGCGAGCGCCATGCCATCGCCGCCCGGTTTCAGCGTCGTGTCCACGCGGAAATCCGGACGCCGATAGGCCGCGACGAGGAAGTCGCCGTTGATGGACTTCAGCCAGTCGTCGGAGTCATCACCCGCGCCACCTGCGCCACCTGCGCCACCTGCGCCACCTGCGCCACCTGCACCACCTGCACCACCTGCGCCACCTGCACCACCTGCACCACCTGCTTTGATCTGTATCGCGTAGTTCCCGAGGTTCGCGTTCTGCGGGACGGTCCACGTCCATTCCGCGCTGCTCCAGCGCGTGGTGGTCAGGGCTCGCCGCTCGGCGACCTTCCCGCGCGCGTCGGTGATGGTCAGTTGCAGCGGCGCGCCGGCCTTGAGCATCGTGATGCCGGCCGGTGTGTCGTGGCGGACGATCGCCTTGAAGTGGACCTCTTCGCCCGGTTTGTACACGCCGCGGTCGGTGAACACCGAGCCGCGGAGAATGTCCGTGGCTTCCCACAGGTTGTAGTTATTGCCGAACTCCCAGGGTTCGATGCCCTCGTTCCAGTTCGAGCAGGCGTAGGCGACGTCGCCGTCCTTCTCCGCGGTCACGAGAAACGCCAGTTCCATCCAGGCGCTGTCGCGTTTGCGCAGGGTCAGCGGCGGCGACAGCGCGATGCCGTCGCCGTTGGTGATGCCGGTCCAGAGTTGCGTGTTGTCGAGATTCACGACCGTCACGTGCGCGTCCGGAACCGGCGCGCCCGTGTCGAGCCGCGTGACAAACACGAGCGTCGATTGCGGGCTGTCCTTCACCGTGATGCCGAGGTTCGTGGCCTGCACGATCGTCGATCGCGGATCGGTATCGACCGCTTTCGCCCGCGGAATCGTCTGTCCGGGCCGCATCGCCACCCAAGCGAGGCCCGTGCCCTGGGGCGAGAGGACGCTCGAGATGTCGAGGCCGTGCGACTGGATCGTGTCGGGCGTGACCGTGAGGCGGCGCGTCGTGCCGGCGCCGGCCGGCGTGAGCTTGAACGCCTTGTCTTCGAGCGCGCGGATTCGCGGCATCAGATCGGCCGGCGCGAGCTTCTGCAGCCACTGGGTCACTTGTGAAAAATTGCGGGCGTAAAACGGCAACTGCGGGCCGCCGCTGGTTTCCCACACGCCATGGCCGTCGCCGAAGCTCACGAAGGCGCTCTCGCGCCAGTTCTGGATCGTGCCCATCCACGTGTAGCCAAGCGTTTGTCCGTCCGCGGCGGTCAGCGACGGATCGATCCGCAGCAGCCACGTGGTGGCGGGCGGCTGCCGGTCGAAGCCGGCATCTTCCACGTTGAGCATTTCGCTGGCGTCGAGCCGCGGCGATGTGGGTGTGTTCGACGGCGCCACCGGCAGTTCCCGCGCCGCCGACGTCACATCGCGAACCGTCAGCGCGCGTGCCAGCGCGGCCGGCGTCACCGGCACGACGAACTGCATCGCGTTCCAGCCCGACGGATCGCACTCGGTCGCGCAATTCACTTTCAGTCCAAGAAACGCCGGCTCGAGCTCGACGATGGATTGCTGGAGTTGGCCGGGTGTCTCGCGGCCGCCCGGGCTCGGGGCGCGCGCATCGAGTGTGATCGCGAGGTGCGCCTGCGGTGGCGGCGCGCCGGTGGTCTCGATCACGATGAGATCCGGCGATGCCGGAAATTCCTTCTTGTCCCAGTCGACCGCCGCCCGCACCGGCCATACCGTCGACGCCGACGTGACCTGCCGCACCGCGGCGACCTTCGCGTCGAAGGTCTGCAGGGCCGCGGGATCGGACGTCGTCAACCGTCGCCGCGCGTCGGCGCTCAGCGGCACTTCGTTGGTCCAGTCGTACGGCTGCTGCTCCACGCGCAGGTGCGGCAGCATGTCGGCGCCGCGAACAGGCTGGTTGAATCGCAGCGCCATCACGGCCGGCGAGTCGAAGCGGCCGTTCTTGCGATACCACCGCGCGGACGTCAGCTTCACGGTTGGGGTGGTGAACGCGAAGTGAAAGGGCGCGCCGAGCGGCTGTCCGGCTGCGCTCGTGGCGGTTGCCGCGATGGTGATCGAATACTTCGTCGCGTAGGGCAGTGGCGTCGCCGGGTCCGGCGTGAAAATCAGGATGGTCGTGCCGGACCATCGGAAGCTGCCCTTGATCGCCGGCGTGATGGTGGCCCACGGCACGTCGGGATTGGCCGGTATGCGCCCGAGCGGCACCATCGGTTCCGAGAAAATCACGCGAATCTCGTTGGCGTCAGAGAGTTGCGCGACCTCGCCGGACGGACTCGCGCTGAGCACGCGCAGCGGCTGACTTTGCTGAGGCGACGCTTGCACCGCCATCGCCAGGGCCATCCATACCAACACGGTCAGTCGACGCATAAAGACACCCTCGGAGACATCATCCGTTAGAGGGGCAAAGGGGCAAAGCGGCAAAGAGGCAATGAAAAGCTTGTTGCACGCCGTTCTTCAGGTGGTCATTGAGCCCTTGATCTTCATTGCCTCTTTTGGCTCTTTGCCCCTTTGTCCCTTTAACGAGGTCTCTCTGTGGGTGTGAAATCTTCGTCAATGAGCGAAATGAACTCCCCGAGGATCATCGCCGTGGCGCCCCAGACCTGGTGGGTGGCGTGCCCGGGTGGCGCGCTCGGGTCCGGCAGGCTGAAATACGGGAAGTCGACCAGGTAGCCCTCGCGGGTGCGATGGCCCCAGTGGAGGTTGTCGGGATTGCGCAGTTGGTGCAGCGGCGCTTCGATGAGTGCGGCCACCTCGCGCTCGGCCGGCCGGAAGTTGGGTCGCGTCGAGGTCACGCCGACGAACGGCGTGATGACAAACCGGCTGACGAGCACGTAGAGCGGCGTCAGTGAGCCGAGAATGCGCACGCTCGACGGATCGACGCCGATTTCCTCCGCCGCTTCGCGCAGCGCCGCCGCTTCTGCGGTTTCGCCCTCATCAATGCGTCCACCCGGCAGGCTGATCTGGCCCGCATGATCCGGCAGATCCGAGCGGCGCATCGTCAATGGCACGGCATACGACCGTAGGTAGGCCGGTGGTCCCGTTTCAGTTTGCCGTACGTAGGCCGAAGGTTCGGCTTCCGGATAGAGCAGGATCAGCGCCGCGGCCTGCCGTGCATGGGCCGGCGCCTCGCGCGCGAACGTGCCGCCACGTGGCGGATGCGGAGAGAACCGCGCATGAGCCGCCGTGCCCGGCAGCGGCCGGCGCAATCGTGCGGTCAGGTGCGCGACAAGGTCAATCACACAGACAGTTTAATTGCCGACACCGTTAAAGGGGCAAAGCGGCAAAGGGGCAAAGGGGCAATGAAGATCAAAGGCTTGGTGAACAACTGAGGCGCGTAAAGGACAGCGTGCAATGAGCTCTTCATTGCCCCTTTTGGCTCTTTGCCCCTTTGCCCCTTTAACTTGGGTCTCTTGTTCCCTTCGTTTCGTCCGTTGGGTATCAACTTCCCGCCGTAATGCGCCCGCTCGGCTGATCGCCGACGTCGCGCGTGCCCTGACTCGGCATGTTGATTGCTGA
>JAKALV010000122.1 GCA_021824055.1 Acidobacteriota bacterium | reverse complement strand
CCAGCGCGCCGTCGAAATGCACCTTGATCGACCGCACGGTGAGGTGATCGTCCAGCCCTTCGATCATGCGGTACTTGTCGAGATTGGCCGCCAGCATCGCGGGGCTCCCCTCGATCATCACGTACATGCGCGTCTTCAGCTTTCCGGCCGCGATGGCGGCCTTGTATGCGTCGATCGTGGCCGTTCCGGTGCCGGCGTCATGAAACGTCGTGATGCCCTTCTGCGATAATTCCTGATCCGCCAGCTCGATCACGCGCAGGCTCCGCTCGGCCCGTTCCGCCGCGGTCGGCGCGGGTTCGCCGGCGCCGCGCTTGACGAGTCCGCTCGCGCGCTCGCGCAGCAGACCGGTCGGATTGCCGTCCTGGTCCTTGAGGATTTCGCCGCCGCTCGGATTCGGCGTGTCCCGGGTGATGTTCGACAGCTTGAGCGCGAGGCCGTTCACAAAACTCGCGTGGCCGCTCGCGTGCGTGAGCACGACGGGATTGTCCGGCGACACGGCGTCAAGCGACGCGTGCAGCGGAAAACCTTCGACATTCGGCTGCGGCGCCGCATTCCACTTCTCCTGATGCCAGCCGCGCCCCACGATCCACTGTCCCGGCCGCGCCTTCTTCGCCGCCTCGCCCACCATCGCCACGATCTCATCCCAGCTCTTCGTGTGCATGAGCTCGAGACCGAGCTTGGCTTCGCCGATGCCGGTGAAATGCCCGTGACCCTCGATGAACCCCGGCATGGCCAACGCGCCGTTGAGATCGATGACCTCGGTCTTCTTGCCGATGTACCGCATGATGTCGACGCCGGTGCCGACATACGTGACCTTGCCGGCGGTCATCGCGATCGCCTCACCCTCCGGCCGGGCGTCATCCATGGTGATGATGCGGCCGTTGGTGAGCACGAGATCCGCCGGCGCCACCATGGGCGTGCGCACCGCGGCAGCCTGCGACGGCGGCATGCCCCCGCGCTGCCCGGCCAGCGGGACGCCGAGAATGGACGTGACAGCAACGGTGGCAACGAGGGTGATGCGCTTCATGGAAGAGCATTGTAGGCCGTACTTGGCCGCGTGCGCCCCGGTTGGCCGGAGGGCGGGCGATTAACCGTGGAGCGCGTGAAGAACGTGAAGGAATGTCTTTACGTTCTTCACGTCCTTCACGGTTGATTCGGTTTGGTCAGGCCCCAAACACCCGGTCGAAATTGCCGCCGAAGATCTGATGCTGCGACGCGCTGTCGACATCGAGGTCGGTGAGCACCTCCATGTGTTCTTCGTGGATCTGCTTCTGCCAGCCGCGGGGAAAGAACGACGAGTCTGTGCCGAACAGCAGCCGCGACGGGCCCACGATATCGATGGCGCGCGCGTAGACATCGCGCAGCGTGAGGTGGGGATGCATCCGGATCCAGCTGTTCGAGCTGGACGTGTCGAGCAGCACATTCGGCGCGGCCGACGCGGCCATCAGCGCCTCGCGGAACAGCCCGGCGCCGAAGTGCGGGATGATCACCGGCACCTCGGGATAATGCACGGCCATCGCCGCCACGGCGAGCGGATCGCCGAGCCGAAGATCGAACGGGCTCGACAGGCCGAGCTTCTTGCGGACGCCGATCGCCAGCACGCCGCAATGCACGAACACCGCGCGGCCGTGCTGCTGCGCCGCCGCAAACACCGCATCCGACGCCGGATCGTCCACGGCGCAGCCGTGCATGGCCGGAAACAGACACGCCATGCGCAGCCGCGGATTCTGAAACGCGCGCTCGATCTCGGCATCGGCATCCGGCGAGGCCGGATTGAACATGAACGCGCCGACAAACCGGCCGGCATGCCGCGCGACCGCGGCCGACACGGACGCGTCATCGCCCGGCACGCTCGAAATCAACACGGCGCGCTTCACGCCGTGCTGATCGAGCTCCGTGACCCACCGATCCGCCAGCACCTCATCACCACCGGGCGCGTCCCAACCGAGCCGCTTCGGCAACTCGACGGCGCCATCGCCCGTGAAATCCGACATGCTGCGGCCGAGCGTGCGGAAGAACTGGCCGGAAAAGAAATGACAGTGCGCGTCGTTAAGCATGATGTTCCCCGGCGGCCGGCCGAGCCTGCCGCCGTTCCACGAGCAAGAAATAGGGCGCGGACAGCGCCGCCAACGCGGCCGCGGCCGCAAACGCCGGACGATAGCCGAACTGCTGGATCACCACGCCAAGCACGGTGGATCCGGTGCCGATGCCGGTATCGAACGCCGCAATCATCGCACCGTACGCCGCGCCGCGGCGCGCCGGTCCGCTCTGGCCGATGATGAGCGCGGCAAACGCCGGCCACATCAAACCGAACCCGAGGCCGAACAGCAAGCCCGCCACGCCCAGCATCACCGGACCGGTGCTGAGCGCGGTGGCCGCGAGGCCCGCCGCCGACAGCGCGAGCGACGGCACCAGCACGCGCCGGTGCCCGATGCGATCGATCGCGCGCCCGATCAGCAGGCGGCCGGCGAACATGCTGAGCGCCATGGTGATCAGAAACAGGCTGCGCGGCCTGACACCCAGCGCGTCCGCGAAGAGCGCCGAGAAACTGGTCAGCGCGCCGTACCCGAACGAGATTAGCGACATCGTCACGGACAGGAACAGGCTGTTCCATTCAATCAGCTCGGCCCGCTTCACCGGAGGCGCGCTCAACTTCGCCGGCGGGGCGTGAGGCTCGAGCTCCGGCAGCCTCCAGGCGATGAACGCCATCAGCAGATTCAGCCCCACCATCTCCATGCAGAGCGTGAACCAGCCGAAGTGGTAAACGATGAACCCGAACGTCGGCGCGATGCCGATGGCGGCGATCGACGCGAACCCCCAGTAACCCAGACCTTCGGCGCGGCGGCGCTCCGGCAGAATGGCGGCCATGTAGGCGCCCGATGCCGTGAGCAGACCCGACCAGAAGATGCCGTGAATCACCACGAGCACGATCATCAGAATGTGATTCGTCGTGATGGAGTACATCGCCGAGAAGCCCGCGATGATCAGGCTGGTGACGATGAGCACGCGGCGCTGGCCGAGGCGATCGACGAGCGAGCCGGTAAACGGCGCGGACAGCGCGGACGCGTAGGTCAGTCCGCCGAGAAACAACCCGGCCGCCGCGGTCGAACCGCCGATCGCGAGGATGCGATACGGCGCCGTCGGCAGCAGCTGAAACAGCGAAATGAAGACCGTGAACGTGAACGCAAACAGCGCGAAAAACCGCGGGGTAAAGAGCGCAGCGTCACGCTCGGCGCCGGGTGAGGACATGAATCCAGCCAGTATAAGATGCTGGGCATGCCGTCCGTTCGCCCCTCCGTATTGTGGAAGAACATGCCGATCGACAAGCGCATCGCGGCCGCGGAAGCGTTCTGGCAGGATGAGAACGGACTCGAGCAGCAGATGGAGGCCGTCGTCGCGATCGCGCGCAAGCTGAAATTCCGGCCGAAGAGCGTGCAGCAGCAGCCCCTCGAGCGCCGCGCGAAACAGCTGGCGCACCTCGGGGACGTGTCCGAGACGGTCGCGACCCGCGCCCTGATCGCGTATCACCTGGCCGCCGAGCGGGCCATGATGGCGGCGTTTCTGGACGCGCTGGGCATCGCCCACGAGGACGGCCTGATCACGGCCGAAGAGATGGCCCCGCCCCCGCCCGAGAAGATCGCGGCCGCGGCCGCAAGCCTGACTGGGAAATTCCCGGCGGACGCTGTGGCCTTGTACCTGAACACCCTGCTGACCCAGGATCCGGACACCTGGTCCGCCCTGGAAGGGCTCCCCCAGCTGAATCATTAAATTGAATTAATACTGGGTGGCACCTTCCTTGCTATACAAGCCAGTGACGGGGCGAGCACGTCCTAGCTAGTGACGTAAATGGTTCCCGCGGTCCGACTCGGCTCACTGCCTCTCCTCCTCCTCCTGGCGGGAGTTCAGTCGGCTGCGGTACAAGCGGCGGCCCAGTCTCCGCCGGTGCAGTCTCCAGCTGCACCGGCGGGTCTTTTGTCTCAGGACGCCCCTCAGGCGGCCACCAGTACCACCACCGACCCCGCGCAGACTGCGCCGGCGCTGCCCAGCGATCTCGCCAGGATCAAACAGGGCGTCATGTCGCCGCGATCGCTGACGCTCATCGATCGCGACACGATGCGCATCTACGTCAACACCATCGCGCCCTTTCCCAAGTTCACGGACATCGTCGGGAGTTTTGATCTGATGCACGGCGCGGTGCCGGGCTCGGGCATGACGCATCAGGATTTCTTGCAGATGTCGCGGCCGAAAGACATGTACAGCTCCGCGGGTTTCACGCCCGGCGACGTGTTGAGGTTCGCGGCGCTCGGTTACGTGGAAGGCAAAGCGTTCGAGTTGATGCGCAAGGGCGCGCTGGCCCTGCGCGACGCGAAGACCGAGGCGGAGCGCAAAGCCATCCAGGCGCGAATCGACAAAGAACTCGCCGCGCTGAAGGGCGAGATCAAGTAGGGCGAAGCTTGAGCTTCGCCGGGGATGGCCGAGCTAAAGCTCGGCCCTACGTACGGCTCGGCCCTACGTACGGCTCGGCCCGACGTACCGTCATTTTCCGTCCAACCACACCTTCAACCGCGCCAGCTGAGCCGCGTTGGCGGCCGGTGACACTTCGAGTTGCCACGCGGCGGTTGGCGTGGCGCCGAGCGTGGCGGTGAGCGCGGTCAACCGGTCGCGACGCGCAACCAGAATCTGCACGTTGTCGCCGGCGCGGTACTGCGCCAGGCGCGTCGCCAACCCGTCGGCGCGCACGCGCACGCCATCGATGGCCAGGATCTCATCGTCCACATTCACGCCGGCGGTCATGGCCGGCGTGCCGCGGCGAACGCCGGTCACGACGAGCCGGCCGGCGTCGTTCTTTGTGAGGGCGCCCAGATCCGCACCGGCGCGACCGGTGCCGGCGGGTCTGAACCGGAGGCCGAAGTACGCGAGCGCTTCCGAGTAGTCGAGCTCACTGGTGCTTTCCGCCGTCTGCTTGAAGAACGGCGTCAGGTCGGCGCCGGCCGTGTCGCTCATCACCTGGTAGAACTCGGCCGGCGTGTAGCCCTTCGCGCCGGAGTAGCGCTCGAACGCGAGGCGCATGCCGTCGTCGAGCGTCTTCGCGCCGTTGGTGGCCTGACGGATCTTCGCGTCGAGCAGGAACGCGATGACGGCGCCCTTCGGGTAGTAGTCGATCGTGGTGTTGGCGGTGTTTTCGTCGGGCCGGTACTGCTTGATCCACGTGTCGTACGACGCCATGTTGACCGGCGTCACGAGCCGGCCCGGCGTGTTCTGCACGGCGGCGATCTGCGCCGACAGCGCGTCCAGGTACTCGTCGCTGGTGTAGAGACCCGCGCGGCTGACGAGCAGATCACCGTAATAGTCGGTGAAGCCTTCGGCCACCCACAACATCTTCGTCAATCGCTCGTTCTCGTAGTCGAACGGTCCGAGTTCCACGGGGCGCAGGCGCTTCACGTTCCAGTTGTGAAAATATTCGTGCGCCACGAGGCTCAACCAATTGAGGTAGGCCTGGTGCGTTCTCGTGATGAACAGGCCCGACATCGTCAGAAAGCTGTTCTTGTGCTCGAGCCCGCCGCCCGAGCCGGTCACCATGTTGAGGAAGTGATAGTTCGGGTACGCGAACGCGCCCATCACGTTCCTGGCCGCGCCCACGATCTTCTCCACATCGGCGGCCGCGCGATCGGCGTCAACCAACGCGGCGTCGCCGCCGAACACGAGCGTGTGCCGCGTGCCGTCCACCGTGAACTCGCGCGTCACCGGATTGCCGATCGTGATCGGAGAATCCACCAGCGTGTCGTAGTCGTCGGCGCGCCAGGTGTCGGGCGCGCCGGCGAGCGGCGGCAACGCCGTCTCGACCGTGGACCACGCCGCCGGCCGCTCGATGCGCACGTCATGCGCACGCTGGCCGCCATCGACGAGCGAGAGAAACGTCGGCGCGCCGTTGATGATCGCGAGGCCGGCGTCGATCCAGTTGTTTCTGACGGTCATCTCGCGGCCGTACACGCGGTACCGCACCGTGACCGACGTGGCGCCGCCGGTCGACACGCGCCAGCGGTTCTTGCGCGTCTTCTCCACGCTCATCGCGCGGCCGCCGGCCGTGGCCGTCACGCCTTCCACCTGGCGCTCGTACTCGCGCACGAGGTACGAGCCCGGCGTCCACACCGCCATGAACAACTCAATCGACGGCCGGCCTCCGGTCGGAAAGACACCCTCGACTTCCACGTAGTGTGTTTCGGGCGCCGGGAAGCGAAGCGTGTAGCGGATCGGGTCCGGCGCCTGCGCGCCCGTGCGGGCGGTGGCGACGAAGAGGAGCAGGAGGGTGGCGATCAGGATCGGGAGTGGGATGCGAGCGGCGCGAGTGGTCATGGCTTCTTGCGAATCTTACCGGCAATTCCACTCCATGGCGGCACCACAAACGAGACGTCACCGCTCGGGCGGGCCTGGCACGCGAGGCGAATCAGCGGCGCGCCGTCCGTGCCTCTGGCATCGCCGTCACCAAACATCGTGAGGCGCCGGCCTTCGACGGCCGGATCGATCGGCGACAGATGCTCCGCGCCGTGCAACACCCCGATCCAGCACGCGCCGCACGACGCGTCGCCGCACCGTTCACGGTTCCACGTGGCCGCGGAGGCGATGTCCTGACCGTACGTCAGGTCGAACCACCCGTCGGGCAGCGCCTCACTGAACGTCATGCGGAAACGCGGCGCGTTCAACAGAAACCCGAACGGTCGCCACGCCGGACGCGCGCGCGCGCGCCGCACCTGGCGGATCGAGCGAACGTGCGCCCGATGCGACAACTGCACGGTGCCGGACGATGCGGTGAAGGCGTCCATGCCGGCCTGCCGCAGCGTCATGAGCGCGACCGCCGACATGCCGAGCAACTGGTCGCGATCGACCATCGACGTGCGGCTCGCGCGATCGGCAACCTGGACGATCAGCTCGGGCAGCGCCGCCGGCCACGATGCCTCGCCGGCCGCGGCCAGAATCGCGCGCCTGACCTGGGGCCAGTAGCGGTGCCCGTACAGAAACGTATGCGACGCGTCGACCTGGGCGGCCAGACGCCACGTCCCGGTCAACTCCAGTTCGCATTCCCGCGCCGACGTCGCGGCCGGGCCGCCGGCGGCCTCGAGCGCCAGATGCAGTTCCAGCGGAAAAAAGGCGAACCACACCCGCGTGGCATTGCGGTCAACGGGGTGGACGTCAGGGGAGATCGTCTCGACGGCGGCCGCCCACGCGGCGGCCGAGTAGCCGGACAGATGATCGACGAGTGTCACAAGACTTCCATGATAATTGGTTCATCATGCCGACTCTACTTGCCGTGGTCCTGGCGGCGCTGACCGCATCGCCGCAGACGCCGGCCCCCACATCCCCCGCCACGCGCGCCGCCGCCGCGCGTACGGAGATCGAGCGCCTGATTGCGCTGAGCGGCGCCGAGGTGTCGGTGGTGTATCGGCCGCTCAACGCCTCGGCGGGCGGCGAGATCCTCATCAATCCGGACACGGTGTATCACGCGGCGTCGACCATGAAAGTGCCGGTGATGATCGAGCTGTTCCGGCAGGTGGACGCGAAGACGCTGTCGCTCGACGACACCGTCGTGGTGTCCAATGTGTTTCACAGCATCGTGGACGGCAGCGAGTTCACGCTGGCGACGAGCGACGACGCCGACGGCGCCGCGTTCCGCGCGCTGGGCAAGCCGATGTCGTATCGCGATCTATGCGAAGCGATGATCACGATCAGCAGTAACCTGGCCGCCAACGTGCTGATCGAGCATCTGGGTGTCGAGAAGATCCGCGCCACCGTCGCGCGGCTCAAGGCGCCGGGCATGAAGGTGCTGCGCGGCGTGGAGGATCAGAAAGCCTTCGACAAGGGCATGAACAACGAGACGACGTCCCGCGCGCTGATGACGCTGATGACGGCGATCGGCAACGGCACCGCCGCATCGCCGGCCTCATGCGACGAGATGGTGGCGATCCTCAAGCGGCAGACCTTCAACGCCGGCATTCCCGCGGGCGTGCCGCCGGGCATCGCCGTGGCGCACAAGACCGGCACGATCACGAAGATTCATCACGACGCGGCGATCGTCTACGCGCCGCAACCGTACGTGCTGGTGATCATGACGCGCGGCATGGCGGACGAGTCCAAGAGCGATCTGCTGATTGCGGAGATCTCGAAGATCATCATGGGTGTCAATGGAATGGGCTTCGCCCGCCGTTGGTAATGATGCCCACCAGCGCGTGGCGGCCTGACGGCAGCACCTTCAAGATCGCGGCGGCGCGCTGGCGCGACTGGCCCGCCGCCAGCGGAAGCCGTCCGCCGGCGATGTCGACATCGAGCTGTCCCGCTGGATTGGCGCCGATCACCCGAACGCGGAGGTTGATCGCATCAGCCACGCGCGTCGTGCTGATGCTGGCGGGACGCCACAGCGGTTCGCCGGTGCTCGCGACCTTGCCGCTGGGCTTCAGTTGCAGGTAGACCGTGCGGTTCCGGATGCGCGCGGCTTCGTCGCGAGGTTCGCGACGCGAATCCCACACCACGCCGATCGATCGGACGTCCACGCGAGCAACGTCCGCCGGACCGGCGGCCGCGAGCGTGTGCGCGACATCGAGCTGCAGATGACTGTCGGGATAGCTCGCCATCGCGCTGGCACTGACGCCGGGCTGCGCGATCACGTCGATCGGCAGCAGCACCTCGGTGCCGTACCAGCGCGGCCACTGGAGGAACAGCCACACGCCCGTGGCCGCAGCCAGCACAACGCCGCCGGCGCCGATGATCCGCGCGCGCAGCGTCATGGCACCAGCGCCGGCGGCGGCGCCGCGCGTTGGCGCGACCGGCGGCCGATCAGGAACAGCACGGCGGCGCTGACGAGGAGCACGACGGCGCCGCGCAGCGCGGCGCCCGACGAGAAGTGAATCAACACGAGCGCCATCACCGCCGTGAGACCGAGCGTGAATGCGCCGCGATCGTGCGATTGCGCCGACTCGCGCACGCGGCTGGCCCCGATGAACAGCAGCGCCGCGCTGAAGAGCACCACCCACACCCAGTCGCCGAACATCGCAAGGCGCCGCGCCGCGGCCGCGTTGAACCAGAGCGCCACGGCGATGGCGAGTACGCGCGGGCGCAGCGCGGCATCGCGTGAGACGCCGAACGCGACGATGACCAGGCACACGCCGAGCGCCAGCGCAGGCCAGGGCGATTGGCCGGAATGCGTGTCCACAAGAGAGACGGTGGCGCTGAGCGTGGCGCGATTCGCGTGGACCACGCCGAGCAACGCGGCGGCCAGCCCGCCGATGGCGATGGCGCCGCCGGGCGTGGCGCGCGCAAACACCGGACGCCGGGCCGCCGGCTGATGGCTCCACTGCTCAATCGCAGACCCGGCCAGCACCACGAACAGCA
>JAKALV010000121.1 GCA_021824055.1 Acidobacteriota bacterium | reverse complement strand
CAGCCGGCGCGCGGTCCAGGCCTCGCTGGAAATCGTGGATGCGGTGGCCAAGCTGAACACGCGGCTGCGCACGGAGCGGCCGGTGTCGCTGGCGGTCCGCATCGGCGTGCACACGGGGACGGCGGTCGTCGGCGATGTGGGCGGCGCGAACCGCACCGAGCGGCTCGCGATGGGCGACACGCCGAACATCGCGGCCCGCATTCAGGGCCTCGCCAAGCCGAACACGGTCGTCATCAGCCCGGCGACGTTCGCGCTGGTCTCGGATTTTTTCCGGACGGAAAGCCTCGGGCTCCAGACCATCAAGGGTGCCGCCGAGGCGATGGAAGCGTTTGTCGTGCTGGGCGCGAGCGGGGCGCACGGACGGGTTGACGGCGCGGGCACGACCCTGCTCACGTCATATGTCGGGCGCGACGCGATCATGGCGCCGCTGCGCGCGGCCTGGCGCGACGCCAGCGCCGGCGCCGGCCGCCTGGTCGTGCTCACCGGCGAGCCGGGCGTCGGCAAGTCGCGCCTGCTGCACGTGTTTCGTGAAGAACTGTCGGCCGAGATGCACCATCAGCTCGATTGTTTCTGCTCGCCGTACCACGGCAGCAGCGCGCTCTATCCGGTGACCGAGATGCTGCGCGCGCGCCTGCGGCTTTCCGAGGACGCCGATCCGCGGCTGCAACTCGAGCGGATCCGCGCGAGCCTGATCGAGCATCGCGCGGATTCGGACGGCGCGTTGCCGCTCATGGCGCAGTTGCTGGGCATCCCTCCGGAGGCCGGTTACAGCCCGGTGGCGTTGCACCCGCTCACGCAGAAACAGCGCACGCTCGACATCCTGCTGGCGCTGATCCTGGTGCCGACCGAGCGGCGGCCGACGCTGCTCGTCATCGAGGACGCGCACTGGGTGGACCCGACGTCGCTCGAACTCATTGGCGCGCTGATGGAGCGGCTCACCGACCGGCGGCTGCTGGTGTTGATGACGGCGCGCCCGGCGTTTCGTCCGCCGTGGCAGCCGCGCGCGTCGCTGATCCCGCTGACGGTGAGCGATCTGTCCGCCGCCGACACCGAGGCGATGATCCGCGGCCTGACCGGCGGCAAGCGGCTGCCGCAGCAGGTGCTCACCATGCTCGTGCAGAAGAGCGAGGGCAACCCGCTGTTTGTCGAAGAGATGACGCGGATGCTTCTCGAGGCGGGCTGGCTCGTCGAGCGGGACGGCGCGTACGAACTCACCGGCCCGATGCCGGAAGCCGCCGTGCCGACGCGGCTGCAGGATCTCTTGCGCGAGCGCCTCGACCGGATGGAGCCCGAGGCGCGCATGGTGATGCAGCTCGCGTCGGTCGTGGGCCGCGATTTCATCTACGAACTGCTCACCGACGTGCTGCCGTCCGAGGAGCGCACGATTCGTCGCGGCCTGCAACAGCTGCTCGACGCCGGCCTGGTGTTTGCCACCGGCAGCGGGTTCACGATCAAGCACGAGCTCATCAAGGACGTGGCGTACGAATCGCTGCTCAAACGCAGCCGCCAGCAGTATCACGAGCGCATCGCGCTGGCGCTCGAGGGCGCGTTCGCGCCCATCGCGCAGGGCCAGCCCGAGCGGCTCGCGCAGCACTGGACCCGCGCCGGCCACGCCTTGCGCGCGGTGCCGTACTGGCTGCAGGCCGGCCAGAAGGCCGTGGCCTCGTCGGCCGTCGAAGAGGCGGCGACCCATCTGCGGCTGGGGCTGGAGTTGCTCGAGGGCCAGCCCGCGTCGCTTGAGCGGGACCGGCTCGAACTCGATCTGCTCTCCACGCTCGGCACCGCGCTCACGATTCAAAAAGGCTGGGCCGCGCCGGAAGTGGCGGATGCGTACTCGCGCGCGCACGCGCTCACCGAGCGCGTGGGCGACAGCCCGACGCTGTTCTGGGTGCTCTGGGGCCTGTGGGCGTTCTATCTCGTGAAGGGCGATCAGACGCAGGGCCTGCAGTTTGCCGGGCGCATGATGAAATTCGCGGAGAGCCTCGGCGACGAGTCACTCGTGCTCGAGTCGGACTTCGCGCTGGGTCTCAGTCATTACTACATGGGCCGCCTGGCCCTGGCGCGCGTGCATCTGGATCGCGCGGTCGCGACCTACGTGCCCGAGCGGCACCACGCCAACTGTTTCCTCAGCTGTCAGGATGTCGGCGTGACGTCGCGATCGGTCGCCGCGATGGTGCGGTACCTCCAAGGCGACACGGCGTCGGCGATTGAATGCTCGGACAGCGCGGTGGCGCTGGCCGCGCAGCTGAAGCACCCGTTCAGCCAGGCCTACGCGCTCGGCTGTGCCGCCTGGTTCCAGTCGTACCGGCGCGAGCCCGCCGCCATGGCCGCCCGCGCGCAGGAGACGATGGCGCTGTCGCAGGCGCAGGCGCTGGGCTGGTGGCTCCTGTGGGGCATGATCTTCGCCGGCCGCGGCCTGGCCGACGCGGGCCAGGTGGAGGCGGGCATCAAACAGATGGAAGACGCGCTCGGCATGTATCGCGGCGTGGGCTCGGGCATGGTCGTGCCGTACTTCCTGACCCAGCTGGCCGGCGCGCACGCGATCTGCGCCGACGTCGATCGCGCGATCGAACGGCTCGACGACGCCCGCGGCCTTGTGGCGCAGGGCGGCGAGGCGATCGCCGCCGCGGAAGTCGATCGGCTGGATGCGGAGATTCGGATCGCGCGCGCGCAGGGGGCGCCGCTGCCGAACGCGGAGCGCGACGCGATTGAGTTGTTGTTGCGCCGGGCGCTGGACACCTCGCGTGAGCAGGGCGCGCGGCTATTCGCGCTGCGCGCGGCCGCGAGCCTTGCGCGTTTCTTGAAAGGGCACGGCAAGTCCGCCGACGCGCGGCCGCTGCTCGAGGCGGCGATCAAGGCGATTCCCGATCAGACGCCGACGAGAGATCTGGAAGAAGCGCGGCAGGCGCTGAAAGACCTGTAAGGACAAAACCTTTCAACATGGAGGGCCGTGGGGAACCATAGGGAAGATCAAAAGCCAATGGCTTTTCAACAAGCTCTTTGAAAGCTATTGGGTTTGGTCTGGTCTTCCCCATGGCTCCCCATGGTCCCCATGTTGAGAGCTCTTGTTATTGAACGCGCGTGACCGCCGCCAACCGCCTCGCCGCGTGGCGGCGGGCGATCAGTGACGGGAAGCGCGGATCCGCGCGCAGGCGCGCCCAGACCGGGCGCACGTCGAGCCAGATCACTTCGACCGCGCGCACGTCGATCGCGCGCTCGATGTCCGCGACCGCCCCGTCCATGTCGCCGAGCGCAGAGCGCACCATGGCGGTGAGCGCCGGCGAAACGTAACGCGTCGCGCGGGCCGCGATCAGGTCCGCCAGCATCGACTCGGCGCGGGCGCGATCGCCATCGAGCGCCGACACGGTGGCGATCGCGGCCAGCACCTCCGGGCTGTTGTCCATACCCTCGGCCGCGGACTCGAGCGCGGCGATGGCGTCTCTCGCGCGCCCCGACGCCATCAGGGCGGGGCCCATGAAGTAGCGGGCGGCGCTGAACGTGGGGTCGAGCGCCAGCGCGCGCTCGAACTCGGCGATCGCGCCGGCCGGATCGCCGGAGAGATACGACACCAAACCGGCACTGACGATGATGGAGGGGGAGAGCGGGTCGAGCTCGTGCGCGCGGGCCAGCGCCGCCCGCGCTTCATCGAACCGGCCGAGCGGCGCGAGCAGGTTCGTGGCGTACCACTGGCGCGCGGTGGCGTCCGAGGGCGACGACGCGATCACTTCCGTGAAGTCGCGCTCCGCGCCGTCGTGATCCCAGTCGTGAATCGACCGGATGCAGGCGCGCGCCGACAGCGCCGCCGTCTCGCGCCGGTCGCACGCGAGCGCGCGGTCGACCGCCTGTCGCGCGAGCGCGATCACGTCGGCCGGCGGCCGCAATCCGTACAGCGCCTGCGTGACGTGGCACAGCCCGGTGGCGCCCCAGGCCGGCGCAAAGGCCGGGTCCAGGGCGGTGGCGGCCGCGAGATGGCCGAGCGCGGTTTCGAGATCCTGCGGCGTGCGCCGGTTCCAGTGATGGACTCCCATGAGGTAGCGCTCGTACGCCGCGAAGTTCGCCGCGGGGGCATGCGCCGCGCCGGCGAGCCGCACGCGCAGCACCGCGGCGATGGCGCCCGCGATGTCATCCTCGAGCGCGAACACATCGTCCACTTCGCGGTCGTAGCGCTCCGACCACACCTGAAAGCCGTCGGCCACGTTGATGAGCTGCGCCGTCACGCGCAGCCGTTTGCCGGAGCGCCGCAGCGTGCCGTCGATGAGCGAGCCGACGTTGAGGCGGGCCCCGATCGTCCGCACGTCGGTCGTGCGCTCGCGAAACAGGAACGACGATCCGCGGGCGGTCACGCGCACGCCATCGATGCGTCCGAGCGTGTGAATGAGCTCGTCCGCGATGCCGTCGGCGAGGCAGGTGTCGTCGGGCGATCCGCCCAGATTCTGGAAGGGCAGCACGGCGATGGTGAAGCCCGGGGCCGGGGCCGGCGCGCCGGCGATCGTGGTGACGCGGCCGCCCGCGGCCGACAACGCGTCCATGAACTCGGCCGCCGTGGCAAAGCGGTCGGCCGGCGACTTGGCGAGCGATTTCTCGACGGCGCGCGCGACGTCGTCAGGCACGTCGGGGCGCACGCGCTGGAGCGGCGGGACCGGGTCGGTGGCGTGCTGTCGCAGCAGGACGTGCGCGCTCTCGCCGGTGAACGGCGGCGCGCCGGCGAGCATTTCGTAGAGCACGCAACCGAGCGCGTACAGGTCGGCGCGGCCGTCGACGTCGGGGTCGCCGAACGCCTGCTCGGGCGACATGTACTGCGGCGTGCCGATGATCACGCCGGAACTGGTCAGCGACGCGGCGCCGGCGGTGGTTTCCGCCTGCGAGTCGAGCACGCGTGACGCGGCGCGCGCCACGCCGAAGTCGGCGACGAGCGCGATGCCGTCGGAGAGCAGGATGTTGGCCGGCTTGATGTCGCGGTGCACGAGCCCGTGCTGATGCGCGTGGCCCAGAGCGCTGGCGATGCCGCGAGCCAACCGCAACGCATCGTCGAGCGCCAGCCGGCCCTCGGCGCTGAGACGCGCCTGCAGCGACGGGCCCTCGATGTGCGGCATGACGTAGTAGAGCTGGCCGTCCGAGGCGCCCGAGTCGTACAGCGGGAGGATGTGCGGGTGCGTGAGCCGCGCGATCGTTTCGATCTCGCGGAGAAACCGGTCCTGCCCGATCGCGGCGGCGGTGTCGGGCTTCATGACCTTGATCGCGACCAGCCGTCCGTGCCGGGCATCCTCCGCGAGGTAGACGGTGGCCATGCCGCCCTGTCCGAGCGTGCCCACGACAGGGTACGGCCCGATGCGCATGCCTGGCGTGAAAGTCACGGAAGCATTCTACGGGGCGGACGGCGGAAAGGCAGGCGCCTTCTGCTAGCATCCGCCGATGCCATCGCCGAGCCGCGCGATCTCCGGACAGCACGAGAGGAGACAGCTGCTTGATCTTTGACACCTTCACCTACTACCTGGCCTTTCTGATTCCGGCCGCCCTGTTGTTTCGCAGCGTCTCTGCTCCGGTTCGGCCGTGGGTATGTGCCGTATTTGGAGCCGCGTTCTTTGTCTACTTCTCCGTCACGCAGTTCGGCGGGTGGTGGGGCGCGGCGTGTGTCCTGATCTTCTTCTGGGAGGCATCGTTCCGGCGGTTCTATACCCCACGGTCGAAGCTGTGCCTGGTCGGCGTGTTGGTCAGCGTGGGCGTGCTGGTGGCATTCAAGTACTGGAATTTTCTGACCGGGCTGGCGCCCGGATCCCGTGAGGTCAACCCGCTGCGCTGGAAGGGCGCGTTCTTGCCGATCGGCATTTCATTCTTCACGTTCGAGTTCATCCACTACGCCGTGGATCGGTACCACGGCCGTGTCGAGCGGGGCTCGGCGGGTGAATACCTCGCCTTCATCTTCTTCTTCCCGACGCTGGTGGCCGGGCCGATCAAGCGGTTTCAGGATTTCGCGCCAGCCTTGCGGAATCCATCGCAGCAGACGGCGGCCGATTGGGGCGCGGGCATCACGCGAATCCTGGTCGGTCTCGTGAAGAAACTTGCGATTGCGGACCTGCTGACGAGCCTGACGATTCACCTGAACCACGCGGACATCGCACAGGCGAATCGCTGGGTCCTGCCGATATGGGTATTTGCGTACGGCTGGAAGATCTATTTTGATTTCTCGGCCTACTCCGACATCGCGATTGGTTCGGGGAGACTGTTCGGCATCGGCATCCCGGAGAATTTTGACTGGCCGTATGCGCGGCGGAATATTTCCGAGTTCTGGAGCCACTGGCATATGTCGCTCTACAAGTGGCTCGTTACCTACGTGTTCATCCCGATTGGCGGCTCTCGCGGCTCGACGGCATTTGCCTGCCGCAATGTCATGATCGTCATGCTCGTAAGCGGCCTCTGGCACGGCGCCGGCCTGAACTTCGTGGTGTGGGGCGCATGGCACGGTGCACTGCTCGTGATGCATCGGCTGTGGTTGGTGTACCGTCGGCGGAGCGGCCCGGCGACATCGACGTCGACGGCGTCTCGCGCCGGCGCGTGGCTGCTGACGTACACGGCCGTCAATTTCGGGTGGGCCTTCTTTGCGATGGACCTCGACACCGCGCTCTTCTTCTTTCGAAGGCTGCTGGCCGGATAGGGAGGACTGATGCAGTTAGCCTTGTGGATCAAACACGCGTGCGAATACCTGGGCGGCGCCGCGGACGAGCCGCCGCCGGGATTTCTCATGCCGCCGCGGTCCTTGCTGTGGGGAATCTGGTGGGGACTGCTGGTGTGTCTGATCATCGCGTTCTGCGGCCAGTCTTCGAAGTTCATCTACATCGACTTCTGATGGGCGGCCTGTTCCATGCGCGCGCGTGATCTGCTGATTCGCGGGATGGGTGCCCTGGCCGTGCTGGCCGTCGCCAATGCGGCGGTGTGGGCTGGCGCAAGGAACGCGCTGCCGCGGCAGTTGGTGCGTCGCGCTCAGCAAACGGCGCCGCCGACGCACCTCTTCCTGGGAAACTCCACGATGGCCAGCAGTATTGATGAAGCCGCGTTCGCGGCCTCGATGCGGGGAAGCCGCCCGCTCAACGCCGCGCTTGGCGCGACCGGCCCCGTGGAGCACTACATTCTGTACAGACAGATTCAGCTCTCACGCGGCGCGTGGCTGGTTTACGGATTCCTCGACACACAGCTCACGGATGCGCCTGAGGGTTCCTGGAGCACGCTCACCGGGAGTCGCAGCCTCGTGTACTTTTTCGATCCGGAGATCGCCTTCGAGATGTACGCGCCAGGCGGATCGTGGCGCTCCCGCCTTCTGCGCGCGGCCAGCTACGTGCCCGTGCTGGTCAATCGCGGTGCGATCTGGGGTCGCGTCGAGCGCATGCGGCGCGGTCTCGAGAAGCTCGGCCAGCCGCCGCAGGCGGAGAGCCGGTTCGGCCGGTCGGTGGATTTCTCGTTGCTAGAACCGGAGCCGGCGGAATTCGCCGGCCGATGCGAACGCGCCGCCCGCGACCAGACCCCGTTCAGTCGCCCCGTGGCCGAGATCTTCGGGCGCGCCACCGCGCAGGGCAACCCGATCGTCGTCATTGAGATGCCGGCTCCGTCACTCCACCGCCAGCGCTGTTACACCGGGCCGGCCTGGGCGGCGTATCGGCAACACCTTCGCGCGCTCATGTCCGGCGTCGGAGCCATCTACCTGGACGCGTCGGATTGGCTGCCGGACGACGCGTTCAGTGACGGATTGCATGTCAATAAGCCGTGGGCGGCCCTGTTTTCGGCGCGGCTGGCGCAGTGGTTCGCCAGTATTCCGGGTCCGGCGTTCGCGAAGGTGCAATAGGTCATTTCGGATCGGATTCACAGCGTCGCCTGCGCCAGGAGAAAGCTGCCGGCGCAGGAAAGAGCATCGCGCACGGTTTGCAGGCGCCTTCTGCTAGCATCCGCCGATGCCATCACCGACAGGAACCGCGCGTGACGTGCCGAAGGTCATCTGGTCGTGGGCCATGTTCGACTGGGCCAACTCCGCGTTCACGACCCTGGTGATCACGTTCATCTACGCCACGTATTTCACCAAGGCGATGGCGCCCGATGAAGTGACGGGCACGGCGTGGTGGTCGCGCGCCGTGTCGATCAGCGCCATTCTGACCGCGTTCGCGTCACCGATCTTCGGCGCCGCCGCGGACCGGGGCGGATCGCGCAAGAAGTTTCTGGCGGTCGCGTCGGTCGTCAGCGTGCTCGCCACCGCCGCGCTGGCCCTCGTGCGGCCGGGGCTGGCGTACGGCCCGTTGATCGCGCTCGTGCTGTTCGTGATCGCCGACATGTCGTTCGAGATCGGGAACGTGTTTTACAACGCGTTCCTCCCGTCCATCGCCTCGCCCGAACGGATCGGCCGCGTCTCCGGCTACGGCTGGGGCCTGGGCTACGTGGGCGGCATGGCCTGCATGATCGTGGCGCTCGTCGGGTTCGTGCAGCCGGACCTGCCGTGGTTCGGCATGTCGAAAGAACTTGGCTGGAACATCCGCGCGACCAACCTGCTCGTGGCAGGCTGGTTTCTTGTCTTCTCGGTGCCGCTCTTTCTCGTCGTGCCCGAGACGCGCCTCGCCCCGGCGAAGCTCAGCGTGAAGGCCGCGTTTCAGGAACTCGCGCAGACGGTCCGCGACCTCCGGAAGTACTCCGAGATCGTGAAGTTCCTGGTCGCGCGCGTGCTCTTCAACGACGGTCTCGTCACGATCTTCGCCTTCGGCGGCATCTACGCGGCGGGGACCTTCGGCATGACGATGAGCGAGATCATCGTGTTCGGCGTGGTGCTGAACATCTCGTCGGGGCTGGGCGCGTTCGCGTTCGGATTTCTCGACGACCGGATCGGCGGCAAGAAGACGATCCTCGTGACGATCGTGTCGCTGGCGGTGACGACGGCCATCGCCGTGTGGGCGCCGACCCGCGCGTGGTTCTGGGTCGCCGGCATCCTGCTCGGGATCTTCGTCGGGCCGAATCAGTCCGCGTCGCGTTCGCTGATGGGCCGGTTCGTGCCCGACAAACACCAGTCGGAGTTCTTCGGATTCTTCGCGTTCTCCGGAAAAGCGACCGCGTTCGCGGGGCCGTTCCTGCTGGGCGTGACGGCGCAGGCCTTTCATTCGCAACGGGCCGGCATCGCGAGCATCCTGCTGTTTCTGCTCGTGGGCGGCGCGCTGCTGCTGCTCGTGGACGAACAGAAGGGTGTCGCCGCCGCGCAGGCGGCCAACCGCGGCTGATGCGCGCTGCTACCTCGCCGCCAGCGGATCCGCCTCAACTTTCACTTCACCTGTGAGCGGCTGCGCCACACCCGGCACCGTGATGGTGACGATGTACGTGCCCGGCGTCACCAGCGGCCCGAGCGGCACACCGCCACGCCCGCGCCCCGCACCTGCCGCGCGCCCTGGGCCGCCTGCACCCGCGCCGCGCC
>JAKALV010000120.1 GCA_021824055.1 Acidobacteriota bacterium | reverse complement strand
TGCCTGCACGGTCTTCACGGCTTTCTTTCCGGCTTTCTTCACGGTCTTCTTCGCTTTCTTCGCCATCGTCGACTCCGCTCTCCTTCGTTGCCCTACGTGCTCGCATCCAATTGCGTCAAATCACCAATCCGCTCACCGATCGCGGTCCGCAGCCGGACGAGGACGGTCAAGCGCGCCTCGCGCAGGCGCGGATCGTCCACCATGACCATCACATCGGTGAAGAACCGGTCGACGGGCTGGCGCAACCGCACCAGCTCCCTGATGGCCGCCGGGTAATCCGCCATGGTCAGCGCCGCCTGCAGCGCCGGCCAGGTCTGCAGCATCTGGTCAACCAGCGCGAGCTCCGCGGGTTCCTTCAGGGCCTTTCGCGTCACCGACAGATCGGCGGCGGTGTCGTCCACGCCCTTCGTGATGTTGCACGCGCGTTTGTACAGGGCGGCCAGCGCGCGCAGTTCGTTCTCCGGCTTCGCCAGCTCCTTCGTGAACGCGTCCGCCTTGCGGAGCGCTTCGCGCGGGTGTTCCCAGGACTGCCCCGCCACGCCGGCCACATCCTTCGCGAAACCGCGCCGCTCGAGCAGATGCAGCAGACGTTCGCTGAAGAACTCGCGCAGGGGCAGGGCCCGCCACCCGTCCGGTGATTCGCCCGGTTGCAGGTACATCGCGTAGGCCTTCGCGATCAGCTCGTCCAGCCCGCGGCCCTCGAACCCCATGGCCGGCAGATCAGCCAGGATCTTGACCACGCCCTGCGCGATGCGACGCATACCGAACGGATCGCGCGAACCGGTGGGCTTCTCGCCGGCCTTGAACAACCCCACCAGCGTGTCGAGCTTGTCGGCGAGCGAGACGCTCGCCCACGTGGCTTTCGCCGCGCCGAGCCCATCAGCCGACGGCGGCGCGTCGGCTTCCACGCCGATCGGCTGGTAGTGGTGGTAGATCGCCTTCCACACGGCTTCCGGCTCGCCGGATTCGCGGGCGTACACGCCGCCCATCACGCCCTGCAGCTCCGGGAACTCGCCCACCATGTCGGTCGCGAGATCGGCCTTCGAGAGGCGCGCCGCGCGGGCGGCCTGATCGGCGACGTCCACCGGCTGACCGAACACATCCTTCGCCATCCAGCGCGCGAGCGTCTCGATGCGCCTCGCCTTGTCGCCGTACGATCCGAGGGCCTTGTGGAACAGCACCGTGTCGAGCCGCGGCAGCCGCGCTTCGAGTCCGATCGTGCGATCCGAATCCCAGAAGAACCGCGCGTCACGCAGGCGCGCCGCCACCACGCGCTCCGCGTTGGTGGCGATGCCGCGGTCGTTGCCCGGCTGGGTGTTGGTGACCGCGAGAAACGCCGGCAGCAGCTTGCCCTGCGGTCCCGCCACCGGAAAGTAGTGCTGGTGGTGAATCAGCGTGGTGGCCAGCACCTCTTCCGGCAATTGCAGGAACGCCGCGCTGAACGCGCCGGCCACGACCGACGGATACTCGATCAGGTCCGGCACTTCATCGAGCAGCGCTTCGGCCTGCGGCTGGCCCTTGATCAGCACGTGGCCGTTCATCTTGCGCGCCGCGCCGTCAAGTTCGCGGCGAATGCGGTCGCGCCGCTCGCTGCGGGCGATGAGCACGAACTGCTCGGCCAGTTTCTTCCGGTACTCGTCGAAGCTGCGCACCTTGATGGCGCGGCCCGCGCGGCCGCTGGTCGCGAGGAATCGATGACCGTACGTGTTCGCGCCCGTCGCGACGTCCTGCACCCGAGGCGACGACGCCACGGCCAGGCGTGAAATGGTGAAGGGGACCACGCGGCCGCCGTACAGGAACAGCAGCCAGCGGATCGGCCGGCCGAACAGCAGCTCGCCGCGGCCGTCGTCGATCTGCGCGTCCCAGTGCATCATCCGCGGGAATGTGAGTTCCCGAAGCAGGTTGCCGAGCAGCTCCGGCATCACGTCCACGGTGGCGCGGCCGCGGATTGACTTCAGAGAGGTGAGGTACTTGCCTTTCGGCGTGTCTTCCTGCGTGAGCGCCGACACGTCCACATTGTTCTTGCGCGCGAAGCCGATGAGCGCTTGCGTCGGCGCGCCGTCGGGCCCGTACGCGGCGCTCACGGGCGGGCCCATCACCTTCTCGTCGCGGTCTTCCTGGCGATCCGCCAGCCCCGGCACCACCACCGCCAGGCGCCGCGGCGTCGAGAACGCCTCGATCGCGCCCGACTGCTTCAGGTTCATGACCGCCAGCCGCGCCTTGATCTTCTCGGCGATCTGCACGTTGAGCGCCGGCATCCAGGACGCCGGCAGTTCCTCCATGCCGATTTCCAGAAACAGTTCACGCTCCATGGGGCGCTCCGTCCACGAAGTTGAGCTGCTCGCGTTTTTCCTTGGGCTCACCCACCCAGGCCCGGGCAATCGCCACGGCCAGCTGGCGCACGCGGTGAATGTAATTGGTGCGCTCGGTCACGCCGATGCTCCCGCTCGCATCGAGCGTGTTGAACACGTGCGAGCACTTCAGGCAGTAGTCGAGCGCCGGCAGCACGAGGCCCGACTCGAGCAGCTGGCCGGAGAACTCGTGGTACTGCTGGAAGAGGTCCCGGTGAAACTCCGCGAACCGGCCGGGCGGCAGTTTCAGATCGCGGTTGAACGAATATTTCGACTGCTCCACTTCGTCGCGCAGCCGGACCTCGCCGTATTTCACGCCGGGCGCCCACTCGAGGTCGTACACGTTGTCCACGCCCTGCAGCGACATCGCGAACCGCTCGATGCCGTACGTGAGCTCCACGGCGATCGGCGACAAGTCGATGCCGCCGGCCTGCTGGAAGTAGGTGAACTGCGTGATCTCGAGGCCGTCGTACAACACCTGCCAGCCGATGCCCCAGGCGCCGAGCGTCGGCGACTCCCAGTTGTCCTCTTCAAACCGCACGTCGTGCGCGCGCAAATCGATGCCGCACGCTTCGAGACTTTGCAGATACAGATCCTGCACCTCGTCGGGCGCGGGCTTGAGCACCACCTGAAACTGATGATGTTTGAACAGGCGGTTCGGGTTTTCGCCGAAGCGTCCGTCGGCGGGCCGGCGCGACGGCTGCACGTAGGCCACGTTCCATGGCTGCTGGCCGAGCACCCGGAGAAACGTTTCCGGATGCATGGTGCCCGCGCCCATCTCGGTGTCCATGGGCTGCTGGATCAGGCACCCTTGCGCCGCCCAGTACGTCTGCAACTTGAAGATTAGATCCTGCAGTGTCACAAGTCTGGTCTCAACTCCCTGACAACCCGCGCTGACTTCAATTCCTTTTCGAGATGCATCGAGATCAACCGGTGATGCATCGCTTCGATCTCGCGCAACGCGCGCCGGCCCGGCGTCCGCTGGGCCGCCTGCCGCGGCGTCCACCGTCGCGCCCGCTGAAGGAACGCGCGCGCTTCGTCGGACAACTCCAAGGACTCCACCGAGGGATAGACCCCCTCGAGCTTCAGGAGCCAGAACTCAAAATACCGGGCCAGCGCCTCACACGACCCGCCCCGGCCAAGCGCATCGCCGACGCCGGCGCCGAGCCTGAACAAGCGCTCGTTCTGCTGGTTTTCCGGCGACCACTCGTCCAGCAACTCGGCGAAGTAGCTCGCGTACCCCAGCACCTGCGCCGCGTCATCCCTGGTTCCGCCCGCTCCGCCGGCCATCGTCTGCATCGGCGACCGCTTCGGCTCGATGCGGTCCAGCCGGACCAGATCGCGCCCTTCCTTCTCCACGTAGTGCACCCGGCCCCGGGTAAAGGGCTCAAGCGCGCCGCCGAAGCGTTTCCGCGATTTCGACGCGTTCTTGGCCACGCCGCGCTTCTTCCCCTGGTCGATGGTCAGAAACACGACGATCCGGTCCGCCTCGCCGTAGCGATACGTCCGAAGGATCAGCGCGTCCGCCGCGTGGACCTTCATAGGCGCATCTTTGTAATTGTACTCTGCCCATCGTCGGCCCTGCAGGAAACCGGCCAAGATCAAGAGCTATTCACCATGAAGGCATGAAGGGAGGTGAAGAAGATCGAGGGCCTCTCTGGCGTGGCAGAACCGAGCGGGCCTGGTGGCCCGGCTACGCCGGGCGAGCTGCGAGGAGGAGAGGCGCGAACGAAAAGAGCCGGGCCAGGACCACCGAGGCTCTCTTGTTCGCGCCTCTCCTCCTCGCAGCCGGCCGCCTTTGGCGGCCGCCAGGCCCTGCTTTCACGCCAAGAAGCTCCGGAGGCCGTCAATCAGTCGCGGCACGTTGAAGTTGATCAAGAGCGCCTGCTTGGCGCCCGACAGTCGCAGGTAGGTGATGACCTGCGCCGCATGAATAGGCAGAAGATGTTCAACGCTCTTCACTTCGATCACTAACTGTTTCTCGACAAGAAAGTCGAGGCGGTAACCGCAGTTAACGTCAGCGCCCTTGTAGGTAACTGGAAGAGGCACCTCGAGTTGACACGAGAGGCCGCGTAGTTGGAGCTCGCGCTCCAGACTTCGTCGATAGGCGGCCTCGAGCAGCCCGGGGCCCAGGGTGCGATGAACCTCGATGGCGCCGCCGATGGCAGCTCGAGCAATTGGATTCGTTTGGAGCACGACCACGCCCCTTGACGATGCAAGCAGGAGGCCAAACGATGAGCACCAATGGCTGGCTACTCGGCGCGCAGCGCCTCGACCGGACTGAGACGGCTCGCGCGCGTCGCTGGGATGCCGCTTGCGAAGAACACGACAGCGGTCACGAGGGCGGATGCCGCCGCGAAAACCCACGGAGATCTGGGCTCGATCTGGAAGAGAAGGTCCAGGTCCGGCCCTCCACCCTGTCTAGGTCCGGCCCTCCTATCGGTCAGCGTGCTGTGAGCCCGTGGCGCTCGCCGAGCGCAGCGAGGCCGAGCGCCGAACCGCACTACGGGCGATAGTCCCCCGAACCACCAGCGCCAGTTCCCCGAACCAGGGGGCGAAGCCTCCCGAACCCGTCGAACCTGCCAAAACCTCAGAGCTGGTCGAGAATCCGTTCGTCGTCGCGCCAGTCGGACTTCACCTTGACGTGCAACTCGAGAAAAACCTTGCGGCCGAGCAGCGTCTGCAGATCCTTGCGCGCGTCGGTGCCGATCTGCTTGATCATCGCGCCGGCCTTGCCGATCACGATCGGCTTCTGCGAATCGCTTTCGACGAGGATCGACGCGAAGATCCTCGTCAGCCCGCCCACGACCTCCGGCTCTTCGAACTGCTCGATCACGACCGCGGTGGTGTAGGGCAATTCATCGCGCGTGTAGCGCAGCACCTTCTCGCGGATCAGCTCCGCCGCCATGGAACGCACGCTCTGGTCCGTGAGGTAGTCATCCGGAAACAGCGCCTCGCCTTCCGGCAGCGCGGCGAGAATCTCCGACGTCAGCGCGTCGAGTCCATCCTTGTGAAACGCCGAGATGGGGACGATGGCCAGAAACGGCAGCGCCTTCGCGTAGCCGGCGATGATCGGCAGCAGTTCGTTCTTCTTCACCGCGTCGATCTTGTTGATCGCGAGGATCACCGGACGTTTCGCCTTCTCGAGCATGTCGAGCACGTAGTGATCGCCGGCGCCGGGCTTCTCCGTGACGTCGATCACGAGCACGGCCAGGTCGGCCTCGCCGAGCGCCTCGACGGCCGCGTCCACCATCCGTTGATTCATGCGGTGCACCGGCTTGTGAATGCCGGGCGTGTCGAGAAACGCGATCTGGCCGCCGGGCGCATTCGCCACGCCGAGAATCTTCTTCCGCGTCGTCTGCGGCTTGTCGGACGTGATCGCCACCTTGTCGCCGACGAGCGCGTTCATGAGCGTGGATTTGCCGGCATTGGGCCGGCCGATGAGGGACACGTAGCCGGACTTCATGACTCCGCGCCCTCGGGCGGACCTGAAGGTCCGCCCCTCCAGTCGGCATGAGCTGACGGTCCGACGTCGGGAGCCGCCAACCGCACGCGCACACGATGAATCCGGCGGCGCTCGGCCTCGAGCACTTCCACGTCGATGCCGTCGGTCGTGAACTTCTCGCCCACCGACGGCACGCGGCCGAGGCGGCTCAGCACGAAGCCGCCCACCGTCTCGAATCCATCGCCCTCGATCGACACGCCCAGGCGATCCGTCATGTCGCCAATCGCCACTTTCGCGCTGAACACAAACGCGCCGTCGGGCTCACTCACGATCGGCTCCACCTCGACGTCGTACTCGTCGCGGATCTCGCCGACCAGCTCTTCCACCACATCCTCGACCGTCACCAGCCCCGCGGTGCCGCCATATTCGTCAACGACAATGGCGGCCTGCAGGCGTTTCTGCTGGAACTCGAGCAGGACATCGGCCACGCGCTTGGTCTCGGGCACGAATGCGGCCGGCCTGATGAAGTCCCTGACCTGGCGGTCGGCCGCGGGCTGCTCCGGCAACTGGAACAGATCCTTCACGACGATGAATCCGGCGATGTTGTCGATGTTCTCGGTATAGACCGGCAGCCGCGAGTACTCCTGTTCCTGCACAAGCCGCCGCAGTTCCGTCAGCGACGCGTCGGCACGGATCGCGACGATATCGGGCCGCGGCGTCATGACCTCGCGCACCTGCGTTTCGCCGAAATCGATGACCGACTTCAGCAGGCGCCGCGGCTCGGCGGGCGGACCGAGCCACGCGATGATCACCGACGTCAGCGGCGCGACCAGGTTGGCGGCCGCGGTGAAGCCCGGCAGCAGCAGCTGCAGCACGCGCTCCGGCGAGCGTCGCACGAGCCGCGCCGGCAACAGCTGGCCCAGCACCACGTTGATGCCGATCCCGGTCAGAAACAGGAAGACGCCGGCCTCAAAACCCGTGCCGTACGTCTGCGCGAGCAGCACCACCGCGCCGATCAGCAGCCCGCCGCGGAGGATGCGGGCCGGCACGAAGAGCTTGATCGGATCCTCGAGAAACGTCTGCAGCCGCCGGTCGTCGTGGTCGGCCGCCAGCCGCTGCGGGAGCCGCATGAGCACGCCGAACGCGATTTCGACCACGGCGGCGTACAGCATGCCGGCAAGCGCCAGGAACAGGACGAGAGGGATCATCGCGTGGCGCGGCGGATCAGGCCGGACGGCAGGCCCGCGCGTTTGCGCAGCCGCTCCTCCGTCCGGCGCATCTCACCGGTGTCGTGCTCATGATCGTAGCCCATGAGATGCAGCAGGCCGTGCAGCGCCAGAATACGCGCCTCCACGCTCTCCGGGTGTCGGGCCTCGCGCGCCTGACGGCGGCACACGCCGCTGGCAATCGCCACTTCGCCGAGGTCGTCCGGCGCGATCGACGGAAACGACAGCACGTCGGTCGCGTAATCCTTCCGCCGGAACTGGCGATTGAACCGCCGCATCGTCGCGTCGGACACGATCGCCACGACCAGCGTCCCGCTCGCTTTCTTCGGCGCGTGCCGCTCGATCCAGCGCGCCAGCGACTGCGACCGCATGCGGCGGCCCTGGGCGTCGGTGATCTCGGCGCGGATCATAGGGAGTGGGGCCGTTGCTGCTTGACGAACGCCTCGTACGCTTTCACGATCTGCTGCACCAACTGGTGGCGCACGACGTCGCGGTCGTCAAAGTGGATGACCTCGATGCCCTCAATGCCCTCAATCACCTTGAGCGCCTCAACCAGACCGGACGTCTTGCCGAGCGGCAAGTCGATCTGCGTGACATCGCCGGTGACGACGGCCTTCGAGCCAAAGCCGAGGCGCGTCAGGAACATCTTCATCTGCTCGGATGTGGTGTTCTGCGCCTCGTCGAGGATGACGAACGCGTCGTTGAGCGTACGGCCGCGCATGAACGCGATCGGCGCGACCTCGATGACGTTGCGCTCGAGCAACCGGTCCACGCGTTCGGCGTCGATCATGTCGTAGAGCGCGTCGTAGAGCGGCCGCAGATAGGGATTCACCTTCTCCTGCAGGTCGCCCGGCAGAAAGCCCAGCTTCTCGCCGGCTTCCACCGCGGGGCGCGCGAGGATGATCCGATTGACGCGCTTGGCCAGCAGAAACGACACGGCCTGCGCCATCGCCAGGTAGGTCTTGCCCGTGCCGGCCGGTCCCACGCCGAACACGATGTCGCGCCGCTCGATCGCGTCGAGGTAATTGCGCTGCGCGACGCTCTTGGGCGCCACCTGTTTGCGGCCCGCGGCCTTCGTACCCGCGCGCAGGAAATACTCAGGGAGCTCGACGTTCGGGTTCTGCTGCACGAGTTGCGCGGCGGTCTTCACATCGCCACGCTGAAAGCGATAGCCGTCGCGCAACAGCCCCGCGAACTGGCCGAACACGCGCTCGGCGCGCGCGACGCCGTCCGGGTTGCCCTCGATCACCACATCATTGCCGCTGGTGCGCAACCGGACGGCCAGCGCCGTCTCCAGCTGCTTCAAGTTCTCGTCGTAGGGGCCGTACAACGTCTCGACCCCCTCATCCGGCATCGTTACACGCGCGGCACTGGCCATTCAGTCAGGTCCTCTCCCACAACCAGGCGGCGCCCCGTACGCCGCTGGCATCTCCATGCGCGGCCGGCACGAGCCGCGTCACCACGCGATCCGAAAACACATACCGGCCCCAGCGCGCCGGCACGTTCGCGTACAACCGCGCGATCTGCGACAACCCGCCGCCGACGACGATCACGTCCGGGTCAACAATGTTGATCACGGTCGCGAGGCTGCGCGCCAGCCGGCCCTCCCACACATCGAGCGCCGCGCCGGCCGCCGGCTCGCCGGCCGCCGCGCGCCGAACGATCTGCTCGGCCGTGACCGCGCCGCCGGTGCCGGTGCCGGTGCCGGTGCCGGTGCGTCGAGCATAGTCGGCGGCCAGCCCCGGTCCCGAAAGAAAAGTTTCGATGCATCCCGAGCGCCCGCAGTAACACGCCGGCCCCGGGCGCTCGTCAACGTCCGGCGCGGGCAGCGGGTTGTGGCCCCATTCGCCGCCGATGGCGTTGGCCCCGGGCACGAGTTGACCGTTGACCACGAGGCCGCCACCGGTGCCGGTGCCGAGGATCACGGCAAACACCACGTCCGCTCCGGCTGCGGCGCCGTCCGCTGCTTCCGACACCGCCAGGCAGTTCGCGTCATTGGCGAGGCGCACCTTCCGCCCAAGCGCGCGCGCCAGATCCTCTTCGAACGGACGCCCGATGAGCCAGGTGGAGTTGGCGTTCTTGATGAGTTTCGTGACCGGCGACACGGCGCCGGGTATGCCAATCCCGACCGTGCACGGCTCGCGCGCCGCGGCCTCCGCGGCCGCGACGAGCTCGCGAATCGCGCCGAGCGTCCCCTCGTAACTGTCGCGCGGGGTCGGCACGCGGCGCCGCCAGCAGATCGCGTCCGTGGCGTCGAGCACGACCGCCTCAATCTTGGTGCCGCCGAGATCGATGCCGATCCGCATCAATCGTCCGAAGCCCGGCGCGCTTCACACATTGCGAATGCGGAGCTCCCGCAGCTGCGTGTCGTCCACGCCCGACGGCGCGCCCGACATCAGGTCCACCGCCTGGGCCGTCTTCGGGAACGCCATCACGTCGCGGATCGACGACTCGCCGGCCAGGATGGCGATGATGCGATCGAGCCCGAACGCG
>JAKALV010000119.1 GCA_021824055.1 Acidobacteriota bacterium | reverse complement strand
GGCCGCGGTGCCGCCGCCGGGCCGGCGTTGGGGCCGGCGCCGCGCGTCATCAACGTGTCGTTCCAGCACCCGTCGCCGTACTACGACGACTCGTATGGCGTGAACTCGGCCAACAACGGCCCCTACGGCGACGCGATCATGCAGGAATTGATTCCAGCGGTCGAAACGAAATTCCGCGTGATCCGCGAGCCGTGGGCGCGCATCCTCACGGGCGGGTCGACGGGCGGCTGGATTTCGCTGGCGCACCAGATCTTCTATCCGGATTTCTACGGCGGCGTGTTCTCGCTCTGTCCCGACGGCGTCGATTTCCGCTACCACCAGATCGTCAATATCTACAGCGACGACAACGCCTACTTCATCGATCGCGGCTGGATGCGGATCGAGCGTCCGGACCAGCGCCGCCCCGACGGCAACATCCAGTCGATGATGAAGGACGAGAACTGGTTCGAGCTCGTGCAGGGCGACAAGTCACGCTCGGGCGGCCAGTGGGATATCTGGGAGGCCACCTATGGCCCGGTCGGCGCCGACGGCTATCCGCAGCGCATCTGGAACAAGACGACCGGCACGATCAACAAGGACGTGGCGGCGTACTGGAAGGCACACTACGACCTGCGCAACATCCTCGAAACCAACTGGAAGACGTTGGGGCCGAAACTGGCTCACAAGATCAATGTCTACGTCGGCGATGCGGATTCGTACTACCTCAACATGGGCGTGCACATGCTCGACGACTTCCTGCGCAAGGCCGACACTCCCAAGTGGACGGGCGAGATCATCTTCCAGCCGATGGCCCCGCATTGCTGGGGGCCGCCGCGCGACCAGTTGATGGAGAAGATGGTGGCGCAGATCACGACCTACGCGCCCGCCGGCGCGGACCTCACCAGCTGGCGTTACTGAGCCGGCCTACCGGCCCTGCGCGCGGCGAATGCCGTCGGCCAGGGCCTGCTTGGTGGCGTCCGATCCGCTGAACACATTGTCGGGGAAGCGATACGGGTACTGCAGCATGTTCGCGTAGATCCGGTCGCTCTGGTAGAGGTTCAGTCCGAGACCGGCCAGATACTGCAGCTTCAGGTTGCGGTCGTGATTGATCTGCACGCCTGTCAGCCAATTCGCCAGGTCGCTCTTCTGCCCGGCGAACGTCGAGAACAGCTCGACGGCTGAGTTGAACCCGACTTCGCGGAGCGACTGCGCCACCGGCGCCATCTCCGGCCGGGCCAGCTTGGCTTCCATCTTGTCGAGATCGATCTTCGTCGGCTCCGCCTGTCCGACCAGCACCAGGTCGTAGCCCCGGCCGTTCTGCGTGTTGCCGAACACCATCCCGTTCGGGAACGATTCGAGGAACGTGCCGATCTCGCTCTTGACGGCGTCCTCGCTGCTCTCGTAGAGCTGCACGAACAGCGTCACCACCCCGCCGGGGTTGAGATGCGCCTTCGCCACGTCGAAGAATTCCTGCGTATAGAGCGTCGCGGCGCCCTTGACCCAGGGATCGAGCGGATCCGAGGTGATCGCGTCGAACTTCTCTCTGGTCGTCAGCAGGTAATGACGCGCGTCATCCAGATGGATCTTCACCTTCGGGTTGGTGACGACGTTGTAGTTGTGGTCTCCGAAATACTTCGACACGCTCTCCGGCACCAGCGGCTCGATCTCCGCGATGGTCTCATTGATGACGTCGGGGCTGATCGACACCGCGCCGGCGGTGACGCCCGCGCCGCAACCGATGACCAGCACCTTCTTCGGATCGTCCGGAATCAGCGTCGTCAGATGCCCGAGCATGCGCTGCAACCGCATGTCCTGCGGCTCGCTCGAGGCCTGCACCTTGCCGGCGTTGTGGTAGTTCAGCACGCCGGTCGGCGTGCGCGAGACCGCGACGGACGCCTGCAGTCCCTCGCCGACATAAATGATCTCGTTCTGCCCGACCCACGTCGCGGCGTAACGGCCGTACGCGACAAGAATGGGCGGAATCGGCGGCACATTGCGTACGAGCAGGCCGCCCACGCCCGTGGCCAGCACCAGGAGCATCGCCGGTCCATAGTGAAAGCCGGCTTGCTTGGGATCGATGTCGCTGACGACGGGCGCCAGCATCAACAAGCCGGACAGCAGAGACAGGCCCATCAGGATCTGCTGCGCGTGCTGCGAACCGAGCCACCACACCAGCAACAAACTCGCGGCGAGCGACCCCACGATCGCGCCGACGGTGTTGGCCGCGTACACGCCGCCGACGAGCTTTGCCGGATCCTGCCCCTTGGAGGCAATCGCCGCGAGCGCCAGCGGAAAGCTCGCGCCCCACAGGATCGCGCCGGGCAGCACGACCCAGAAGCAGCGCACCAGGTCGAGCTGGAACGTGAAACTCGGATCCGTGGAAATCGACGGATTGATCGGCCAGAACGGCAGCGAGTCGCTCATCTGATAGGCGGCCCAGGCCATGGCGCCGGCCAGCAGCATCTGGCACCAGCCGAGCGCCACACGCGGCCGCACAGACCCGCGCGCCAACGTCGAGCCGACCGTGCTGCCGATCCCGAGACCGCTCAGGAAGACCGCCAGGATCAACGAGAACGTGTAGGTGGTGGCGCCAAACTGCAGCGACAGCATGCGCGTCCAGATCACTTCCGCGGCAAGCGCCGTCAGGCCCGACAACCCGATCGCGACGTAGACCGACCGGTTGCCCTTGGTCGCGGCCGGCACCGCGGCTCCGCTCTGCTCCGGCGTGCTGTGCGGCGTCCGGCTGGCCAACAGCAGGCCCAGTGATGCGACGGCGAGGTTGATCGCGATGGCGGCAATGGTGGCGACCGTCATGTCGAAGACACGCAGCAGGTAAAACCCGGCGAGCAGACTGCCCGCCACCGCGCCGGCGATGTTGCCGCCGTAGAAGTAGCCCAGCCACGACACGCCTTCGGGCGTCGTTTCGACCCAGCGCGACATCGCCGGCAGCGTGGCGCCCATCAGCAGCGTCGGCGGCAGCAGACAGATGCCGGCCACGACGCCGCGGCCAAAGATGCCGACGTACCCCGACAGACCCAGCGCGTCGTACCACCCGCCGATCAGCGGCGCGCCGAAAAGCACGAACAGGCCGCACGCCGCGATCCCCAATTCGAGATACGCATAGACCTTCAGCGGATGCTGTTTGGCGCTCACGAATCGCGGCAGCAGCAGGCTGCCGAGACACATCCCGCCCATGAACGTGCCCAGGAGCACGCCGATCGAAACCGCCGACGAACCGATCACCAGCTGCAGCAACTGGAACCAGACGACTTCGTAGATCAGCGCGGCGCAACCGCTGCCGATGAAGAGGAACAGCAGAACGGGCAATGCGCGCTGGGCGACTTGCGATGTTGAAGCGGTCGAATCCGAAGCAGGCGTCATCGTGGCGGCATACTATCAAACCGCCTCCGCCGTTTACCGGGACGCATGGCCCCGAGTCTGAACGCTGCCGAACTCTGGACCCCGGACCCTGGACCCTGGACTCTGGACTCCTAGATCGCCGTATCTCGCCGATGATTCAGCAGCATCTGATACACCACGGCGCTGACCCACGTGCCGTAAGTGATCACCAGCATCTGCCACATCGTCGCCACCAGGAACAGGAGAAAGCCGGGTGATGCCACCGATCCACCCTGGGGCACCGACGCTTCGAGCAGCTGCGCCGGCAGCTGCAGCACGATCGGCACGACCATCGCCATGAAGATCTCGGTCCGGCGATCGCGGGTGAGCTGTTCGCTGGCCCGGAGCGCATCGACGTGCCGCGCCCGGCCGTCGAGAATCAGAAAGCTGATCTGCGACCATGTCAGCATCAGGTAAATGCCGGGTGCGATGAAGAGCACCAGGCCGATCAGCACCGGCACCGTGGTGACGAGCACCGCCAGCAAGATCGATCCAAAAATCTTCGGGGACAGCAGCGCGCGACGGAAATCGACGCCTTCGCCGCGCACGCCCCCGAGCGCGGTTCGCGCGAGACCGTAGCTGACCCACGCGGACAGCAGGGCGCACGCGAGCACGATCCCCAGCTCCCGCGGCGTCTGCGGCTTCGGGCCCACCAGCGCCAGCGGCAGCAACTGCAGAACACCGACGATGGCCAGCCACCGGACGATGCCGCCGCGCAGCTCGGACACGGCCTGAAACGCGATGGACAGGGCTTCGCGCGCGGAGAACAGGTCGGCGGCGTCGCGAACCCGCGCCGCCGCGGTGCCGGCGAGTTGCGTGGAGGCAAAGACGTACCCGCACTGGCACGCGGGCGCGTCGGCGCTCACCAGCAATCCGCAGTGCGGACAGAGGCGGGGACTATTGGAGGAGGGCTCGGTCACAAAATCAAATAACCGTGAAGAACGTGAAGAACTTCACGTTCTTCACGTCCTTCACGGTTGATTGTGGTGTTACTCGTCGTCGCGGCCGAAACCGAAGTCGGCGTCGGCGTAGTCGTCCATTTCGCGCTGCAGCTCGAGCTCTTCAGGCGACGGCGGCGGCGGTGGCGGCGGCTCGTCCGCCGGGATGGTGACGTGGCGGTAGAAGTCGAAGCCCGTGCCGGCCGGAATCAGGCGACCCATCGTGACGTTTTCCTTGAGGCCGCGGAGGAAATCGACCTTGCCGGAAATCGACGCCTCGGTCAGCACGCGCGTGGTTTCCTGGAACGACGCCGCGGAGATGAACGAGTCGGTCGACAGCGACGCCTTGGTGATGCCGAGGAGCAGCGGACGGCCCTTCGCCGGCATGCCGCCGTTGGCGAGGACGCGCTCGTTCTCCTCGTGGAACCGGAACTTGTCGACCTGCTCGTCGATCAGGAATTCCGTGTCGCCGACTTCCTCGACCTTCACCCACCGCATCATCTGACGGACGATGACCTCGATGTGCTTGTCGTTGATGCCGACGCCCTGCAGACGATAGACCTCCTGGATTTCATTGACCAGGTAGCCCTGCAGTTCGCGCTCGCCGAGGACCGCGAGGATGTCGTGCGGGTTGCGCGGACCGTCCATGAGCGGCTCGCCCGCGCGGACGCGGTCGCCTTCCTGGACGTTCACGTGCACGCCGCGCGGCAGTGAGTACTCGCGCGGCTCGCCGCCTTCATCCGGCACCACGAGGATCTTGCGGGTGCCCTTGACGATGCCGCCGTGCCGGACGACGCCATCGATTTCCGAGATGATGGCGGTCTCGCGCGGCTTGCGGGCTTCGAACAACTCGACGACGCGCGGCAGGCCGCCCGTGATGTCCTTGGTCTTCGTGGTTTCGCGCGGGATCTTCGCCAGCACGTCGCCGTTGTCCACCTGCTGGCCGTTCGCGATCATCAAGTGGGCGTTCGACGGCATGTGGTACTTGTGCACCACCTGCCCCTCGCGATCCACGATCTCGATCGCGGGCTGCTTCTTCTCATCCGGCGAGTCGACGATGATCAGGCGCGACAGCCCGGTCACTTCGTCCACGTCCTCGTGGACGGTCACCTTGTCGATGATGTCCTTGAAGCGGATCGTGCCGCCCGTTTCGGTGAGGATCGAGAAGGTGTACGGATCCCACTCGACGAGCACCTGGGCCTTGTCGACCTTCTGGTTGTCCTTGACCTTGAGGTGCGCGCCGTAGACGACCGAGTACCGCTCGCGAATCACGCCCTTGTCGTCCACGATGTTGATCGAACCGCTGCGGTTCATCACGATCATGGCCTTGACGCCGTTCTGCTCGCGGCCCTCGACGTACTGGAGGCCGTCGAACTTGACGGTGCCCTTGTGGCGCGCTTCGAGCGTCGACTGGTCCTGAACACGTGACGCCGTGCCGCCGATGTGGAACGTGCGCATCGTCAGCTGCGTGCCCGGCTCGCCGATCGACTGCGCGGCCACGACACCGACCGCCAGGCCGAGCTCGACCAGCCGCCCGGTCGCGAGATCGCGGCCGTAGCACTTGGCGCAGCAGCCGCGGCGCGACGCGCAGGTCAGCACGGAACGGATCTTCACCCGCTCGATGCCCGCGTCTTCCACCGCCTCCGCCAGGGCTTCGTCCATCTCGCCCGCGGCCGGCACGATCACTTCGCCCGACGACGGATCCACGATCGCTTCGAGGGCCACGCGGCCGACGATGCGGTCGGCCAGCCGCTCGATGATTTCACCACCCGAGTCCACGATGGCGCGCGCATCGAGGCCATCGAGCGTGCCGCAATCGTGCTCCGAGATGATGACGTCCTGCGCCACGTCGACGAGCCGGCGCGTCAGGTACCCCGAGTCGGCCGTCTTGAGCGCCGTGTCCGCGAGGCCCTTGCGCGCGCCGTGCGTCGAGATGAAGTACTCGAGCACCGTCAGCCCCTCGCGGAAGTTCGCGCGAATCGGCTGCTCGATGATTTCACCGGACGGCTTCGCCATCAGGCCGCGCATGCCGGCCAGCTGGCGGATCTGCTGCTTGGAACCGCGCGCGCCGGAGTCGGCCATGACGTACACCGGGTTGAAGCTCCGGCCCGACTTGTCGAGCGCTTCCATCTGCCCGAACATTTCGTCGGCAACCTTTTCGGTGACTTCCGACCAGATCGCGATGACCTTGTTCTTGCGCTCGCCGTTGGTGATCGCGCCTTCCTGGTACTGGCCTTCCACCTTGATGACTTCGGCGCGGGCGCCTTCGACGAACTCGGCCTTCTTTTCCGGAATGACCAGATCGTCGATGCCGATCGAGAGACCCGAGCGCGTGGCGTACGTGAAGCCCACGTGCTTCAGGCTGTCGAGCATCTCGACGGTCTTTTCGAGACCGTACTTGAGGTAGCAGTACCGCACGGTCTGCTGCAGCCCCTTCTTCTTCAGCAGCCCGTTGATGAACGGCATCACCTTCGGCAGCGCCGCATTTAGAATGACGCGGCCGACCGTGGTGTTGATGATCTGGTGGTCAACCTGGCGCTCGACGGCGTCGAGCACGTCCTGCGAATCGCGCGCGCTCGTCAAATCGAGCAGGCGGCCCGTGAAGCGCATGCGGATCGGCGTGAGCGTTTCCACTTCGCCGGCTTCGAGCGCGAGCAGCACGTCGTCGATCGACGCAAACGCGCGGCCCTCGCCCTTGGATCCGACCTTCGTCTTCGTCAGGTAGTAGCAGCCGAGGACGATGTCCTGCGACGGCACCGCGATCGGCTGACCGGACGCCGGCGAGAGGATGTTGTTCGACGACATCATCAGGACCGACGCTTCGATCTGCGCCTCGGGCGACAGCGGAATGTGCACGGCCATCTGGTCGCCGTCGAAGTCGGCGTTGAACGCCGTGCAGACGAGCGGATGGATGCGGATCGCCTTGCCTTCGACCAGCACCGGCTCGAACGCCTGGATGCCGAGACGATGGAGCGTGGGCGCGCGGTTGAGCAGCACCGGATGCTCCTTGATGACTTCGTCAAGGATGTCCCACACCTCGGCGCGCTGCTGTTCGACCATCTCTTTCGCCTGCTTGATGGTCGACACGAGCCCCCGCTCCTCGAGCTTGTTGTAGATGAACGGCTTGAACAGTTCGAGCGCCATCTTCTTCGGCAGACCGCACTGGTGGAGCTTCAGCTCGGGGCCGACCACGATGACGGAACGGCCGGAGTAGTCCACGCGCTTGCCGAGCAGGTTCTGACGGAACCGGCCCTGCTTGCCCTTGAGCGTGTCCGACAGCGACTTCAGCGGCCGGTTGTTCGCCCCGCGCAGCACGCGGCCGCGGCGGCCGTTGTCGAAGAGCGCATCCACGGCTTCCTGGAGCATGCGCTTCTCGTTGCGGATGATGACATCCGGGGCCTTGAGCTCCATCAGCTTCTTCAACCGGTTGTTGCGGTTGATGACGCGGCGGTAGAGATCGTTCAAGTCCGAGGTGGCGAACCGGCCGCCGTCGAGCGGCACGAGCGGGCGCAATTCCGGCGGAATCACCGGGATGACGTCCATGATCATCCACTCGGGCTTGTTGGTCGACTTGCGGAACGCGTCGACGACCTTCAGGCGCTTCGCGTACTTGAGCTTCTTGGCGACCGAGGTCTCGCCGCGCATCTTCTCGCGCAGTTCCTCCGCCAGCCGGTCGACGTTCACCCGGCGCAGCAGTTCTTTGATCGCTTCGGCGCCCATCTGGGCCTTGAACTTGAAGCCCAGCCGCTCGCGCTCGGTGCGGTACTGCTCTTCGTTGAGCAGCGACTTGTCCTTGAGGTCGGTGTCGCCGCCGTCGATGACCACGTACGCCTCGAAGTACAGGATGCGCTCGAGGTCGCGGAGCGAGATGTCGAGCAGATGCCCGATGCGGCTCGGCAGGCCCTTGAAGAACCACACGTGGCTGACCGGCGTGGCCAGGGCGATGTGGCCGAGGCGCTCCCGGCGCACTTTCGCCTGCGTCACTTCCACGCCGCACTTGTCGCACACCACGCCGCGGTGCTTCATGCGCTTGTACTTGCCGCAGAGGCACTCCCAGTCGGTGACCGGTCCGAAGATCTTCGCGCAGAACAAACCATCGCGTTCCGGCTTGAACGTGCGGTAGTTGATCGTCTCGGGCTTGGTCACTTCACCGTGCGACCACTCCAGAATCTTTTCCGGCGACGCGAGCGAAATGCGGATCGCGTCAAAGTCGGACGTGAGCTGGCCCTTCTCGTGCAGGTTTGGTCTCATCATTTTCCTTTCGGATCGGCCGGGCGTACGCCCGGGCTAGACCCCCACCGGTGCTGCAGGTGCCGGTTCCTGCGGAGTGTCTTCAGCGGGCGGTTCCTCACCCGGCCGCTGGCGGGTCTTGATCAGTTCCACATCAAGACCGAGGGCCTGCAGCTCCCGGATGAGCACGTTGAACGATTCGGGCAAGCCGGGCTGGAACGACGCGTCGCCCTTGACGATCGACTCGTAGATCTTAGCGCGGCCCGTGACGTCGTCCGACTTGGCGGTGAGGAGTTCCTGCAGGATGTGGGCGGCGCCGTACGCCTCGAGCGCCCACACTTCCATTTCTCCAAATCGCTGTCCGCCGAACTGCGCCTTGCCGCCGAGCGGCTGCTGCGTGATGAGCGAGTACGGCCCGATCGAGCGCGCGTGGATCTTGTCGTCGACCAGGTGCGACAGCTTGAGCATGTAGATGTAGCCCACCGTCACTTCCTGCTCGAACTTCACGCCCGTCATGCCGTCGTAGAGATCCGTCTTGCCCTTCTTGGGCAGGCCGGCCTCGTCGAGCCACTTCTTGATCTCGGGTTCCGTCGCGCCGTCAAAGACCGGCGTGGCGAAGTAGAGACCGAGCGCGTGGGCCGCCCACCCGAGGTGGGTCTCGAGAATCTGGCCGACGTTCATACGCGACGGCACGCCCAGCGGATTCAACACGATCTCCACCGGGGTGCCATCCGGCAGGTACGGCATGTCTTCTTCCGGCAGGATGCGCGCGATGACGCCCTTGTTACCGTGCCGCCCGGCCATCTTGTCGCCGACCGACAGCTTGCGCTTCATCGCCACGTACACCTTGACGAGCTTGATCACGCCCGGCGGCAGTTCGTCGCCGCGGCGGATCTTTTCCTTCTTCTCCTCGAACTCGCGCTGGATGACGTCCACGCGCTGCGCCGTGCGGTCTTCCATCAGGCGCAGTTCGTCCTCGAAGCCGAGATCGTCGGTTTCAACGCGCGAGCGCACCAGCAC
>JAKALV010000118.1 GCA_021824055.1 Acidobacteriota bacterium | reverse complement strand
GAGCACCACCCACACCCAGTCGCCGAACATCGCGATGCGCCGCGCCGCGGCCGCGTTGAACCAGAGCGCCACGGCGATGGCGAGTACGCGCGGGCGCAGCGCGGCATCGCGCGAGACGCCGAACGCGACGATAACCAGACACACGCCGAGCGCCAGCGCGGGCCAGGGCGACTGGCCGGAATGCGTGTCCACAAGAGAGACAGTGGCGCCGAGCGTGGCGGGATTCGCGTGAACCGCGCCGAGCAACGCGGCGGCCAATCCGCCGATCGCGATGGCGCCGCCGGGCGTGGCGCGCGCAAACACCGGCCGCCGGGCCGCCGGCTGATGGCTCCACTGCTCAATCGCAGACCCGGCCAGCACCACGAACAGCATCACGGGCGGTGGGCTGTTCCATGTGTTGGCGGCCATGATCATGACCCAGGCGCCAAAGGCCAGCGCCGTGAGCGTGGCGACGGCGCGATGGCGCGACCGCTCGGCCGCAAACGCCACAAGGGGGAACACGAGGAGAAACTGCCACGGAATCGTGCCGCCGCCCGCGGCGATCACCCACCAACCGAGCGTGGCCGCCGCGAGCATCGTGACCAGCGTGGCCCCGGTGGCGGCCGCCGTCACGGCGGCGGCGACGGCGCACCAGAGTGTGACCGCCTGAACATCGTTCCAGCGATACACATCCGCGAGCGCCGTGAACAGCGTGAAACTGCCGAGCGCGGCGGCAAGCACCCACAACTCGGTGGCGGCCTCGCTTCGGCGTGTGGCCGACCACGCCGCGCCGGCATAGAGCGCGATCGTCAGCAGCGATGTGAGGCCGAGCTTCACCACGGCCGCCAGCTCCTGCCAGTGCCACGCCACGAGCAGGACGATGCCGACGCCGGCCGTGAGCACGGCAAGCGGGATCAAAACGCGGGAAGGATCAGACGCCTGTTTGGGGTACCTGGCAAGGATCGCCTGCCGGGCCTCGCTTGAGATGAGGCCGTCTTGTTGCCAGCGCTCGGATTCGGAGTCCAGCCAGGACTCACGCGACATAGGCAGAGCTTACCTGATTAAGGATTGGGTGAATGGGTGAATGCAGCCACCCAATCACCCATTCCTAGTACAGCTGAATCCGCCCGCGCTGCGGCGTGTGCTGGTGGATGCCGAACAGCCAGCGGTCTTCGTCGGCGCGGAGCCAGAGGCGCACGGCCTCGACGAAGCCGCCAGGTTCCGGGGCGGCATTGCAGGCGGCGGGGTCGAGGCCGAGAAACTCGCCCCACGCGCGCCGCCAGAATCGCGGGCGGAAGTGGATGGGATCCCAGCTGTACCAGTCCGGCTGCAGGCGCACGAACCGCAGCCCGCGCGCCGCCGCCATCCGCTCGAGGCCGGCTTGCACCACGACCGATTCTTCGCGCGCGCCGGCGAGCGTCTGTTGGCTCGACGGAAACATGATCGCCCGCATGATCCGGAACTGCCGCTCCGACAGATGATCGATGCTGTGAACGGGCAATCCGGTCAGCGCGATCTCCTGCGTGTGGCGCTGCAGCCGCGTCACCGCCTCGCCCACCCATTCCAGGATTTGCGCGGACGGATACCCGTAGAGGATGTCGTTGCCGACATCGGAAACGATGCCGACGGCCGGCGCCGCCGGCAATTCATCGAGCCGCCGCCATAACCCGCACTGCAGGATTCCCGGAAGACGCCGCACCCACAGCGTATGTGCCGCGCCATACGAGCGGCCCAGACCCAGCGCCGCGATCACCTCGACATCGGGACCCCATGCCACGCGGCTCATCGAGACCACGGTGCGAAGTCCGCGCGTGAGATTGCTCGCGCCCAGCGCGATCACGCGCGTCATCGGGCCTTCACGAGAATCACGTCGCTCACCGCCCTCGGCCCCGTCGGGTCCGACGGCCGGTTCACCACCTTGCCCTTCACCACCATCGTCACCGACCCGCCGCCGTCGAGATTGAGCGCGTCGCGAAGCCTGAGGCGATCGCACAAGCGCTGCAGTTCGCGGAAGTTCATGCCGGCGGCGTAGCCGGGCTGCCGGCCGTCAATCGCCACCAGCCAGATCGAACCGCCATCGTCCACGCCGATGAGCATGCGCGGATGCCGGGCGTCGATGAACGTGGCGGGGTTCAGCGCCTCCGCGTTCCAGTCGGTGATCGCCTGGCCGCCGCGCCGCAACAAGCCCGCGCCGTTCACCACGTCGCGCGCCGATTCGAAGACGGACGCCGGCACATGGTGCGCGGACTTCCAGTGGGTGGCGACCGTGATTCGCGTGCCGGGCGTCAGCGCCGCCAGCGCGGCCGGCAACTCCACTCCGCCGAACGACAACACCACGCCGTCACGCGGAATCGGCGTGTGCCCCATGTTGGCGCGCACTTCGCGAATCACGAGCGGCGTCCCGCTCGCGACAATCTCGGTGCCGTTGAGCGCCGTGTCTGTGTCCGCGTGATACGCCGGCGTGTAGAGCATCAACTTGCCACGGCCGCGCGTCGTATCGACGCCATCGACCGGCACGATCCAATCCTTCCCTCCGGCCGTGAAACGAATGTCCTGCTTGGCGCTGAGCTGATCGAACGTCAGCACCTGGCCGCCTTGGCCGGGCGGCGCGATGGCGACCACGCCACGGACTGCCGCCGCGTCGCTCACCAGTTCGCCGGCGATCTTGAGCACGCTCGCCGGATCGCCGTTGCGCGTATTGAAGAACCCGGCGTTGATCGCGGCGATCGCCTGGTGCCGCGCGGCGATGGCATCCACGGTTTCGAGTCCGATCACTTCATCGAGCGCGTGCGCGCTCGACAGGGTCACCTTGGCGGGATCCAGTTTGAGGAGGTGGATCGCCGACGGCGCCGGCGGATCGGCCAGCGAGGGATCCATCGATGTGTAGAGCTCCACCCCCGGCGCGATGGCCTCGGGGATGCCCAGCCAGGTCGCCGGCTGGGCGCGCAGGAGCACGGACGCCGCCGCGAACGCGAGCGCGGCTATCGAGGGTCTTATCGTGCGAAGACGCATACTTTCCGCGTATTCTGTCACGGCGATGAAGCGACGTTACTTTCTCAAGAGCGGTGCCACGGCGGGCGTGATGGCGATTGCCGGCGCGAAGGCCGGGGGGCTGGTCGATGCGGCCGGTGCCCGCACCGGCGCGGGCGGCATGCCGCAGAGGCGGCCTCAGCCGCTCAAGGCCAGACGACTGCAGGCGGGCGACACGGTCGGCCTGGTGGCGCCGGCCACGGCCATCTTCGAGGACGTCACGGTGGACATTGCCCGCGAGTCGCTCGAAGGCCTCGGGCTCAAGGTGAAGATCGGCGCCCATCTGCGCGACCGCCACGGCTACCTCGCGGGCGACGACAAGGCGCGCGCCGATGACATCAACGGTTTCTTCGCCGACAAATCGATCGCCGGCGTGATTCCGATCCGGGGCGGCTGGGGCAGCGCCCGCGTGCTGCCGCATCTCGACTTCGACACCATTCGCCGCAATCCCAAGGTGCTGATGGGCTACAGCGACATTACGGCCCTGCACAACGCCATCCAGGCGAAGACCGGCCTGATCACTTTTCACAGCCCGGTCGGCACCGGCCGTTGGGATGCGTGGTCGGTGGACTGGGTCAAACGCGTGCTCTTCGATGGCGAAGCGGTGACGATGTCGAATCCGAAGACGCTGAGCGACCGCAACGCGCTGACGCAGGTCGAGAACCGCACGCGCACGATCACGCCGGGCAAGGCGCGCGGCCGCATGATGGGCGGCAACCTCACGGTGCTCACCGCGATCCTCGGCTCCGCCTACGTGCCCGACTACACGGACGCGATCCTGTTTCTCGAGGACGTGCAGGAGAATCTCTACCGCATCGACCGCATGCTCACCTCGCTGAAGCTGGCCGGCATTCTCGACAAGGCCAGGGGCGTCGTCTTCGGCACGTGCAGCGAGTGTGGTCCCGGCAACGACAACTACGGCGCGCTGACGCTGGAAGAGATCCTGGCGGATCACATCAAGACGCTCGGCGTGCCGGCCTGGCAGGGTGCGATGATCGGGCACGATCAACCGCAGTGGACGGTGCCGTTCGGGCTCGAGGTGGAAATCGACGCTGCGGCCGCCACGGTGACGATGACGGAACCGGCGGTGGTGTAGGGCACGAGGTGAGGACACGGGGTCAGAGCCGTTTTCCACAGAAACCAACAGCTAAGGGACACAGGTCCTCCAAAGTGGACCTGTGTCCCTTAGCTGTTGATGCCTGTGGAAAACGGCTCTGACCCCGTGCTGACCACCTCGCGCACCACGGCCTGCGGCCGCTGATTCACCGTCAGAAACATGCGGCCGAGGTACTCTCCGATCAGCCCCAGCATCACAAGCTGTGCGCCTGAGAACAGCATGACGGCGGACGTGACCCAGCCCCAGCCGTAGGCCGGACCGCGGTTCTGCGACCACAGCCACACCACAAACACGAATCCGACGAGGCCGCCCGCCGCCGTCACCAGCCCGAGAAACGTGGCGGCACGCAGCGGCACGAGCGAGAAATTGAGCCACGCGCTCAGCCACAACCGAAGCAGACGGCGGAACGTGTAGCCGCTCTCGCCCGCCGTGCGTTTGTCGTGGCGCACCTTGATCGACCCGATGCGCTGCGTCACCTGCAGCAACAGGCCGTCCAGATACGGATACGGGCCGGTGTAGGCCGCCACCTGTTGCGTGATGAATCCACTGACGCAGCGAAAGCTCGACAGATAGAACCCGGGCGGCTTGTCAAGCGCCCAGTCGGTCATGCGGTTCGTCAGCCAGCTGCCAAAGTTTCTGAAGAGCGAATGCTGCTTCACGTCATAGTGGCCGAACACCACGTCCAGTTGTTCGCGAACCGCGTGCTGCCACAGCCGCACCGCTTCGGCCGGAGGGTTCTGGCTGTCATCATCCAGGTTCACGACATAGGCGCCTCTGGCGTGACGCCAACCGGTGAGCACGGCGTTGTGTTCGCCGAAGTTGCGGGCGTGCTCGATGTACGTGATCGGCAGGCGCGCGTCGCGAACGAGCGAGCGGCAGATCTCACCCGTGCGGTCGGCGCTGCCATCGTTGACCAGCACGATCTCATGCCCGCCTTCGACCGAAAGGCTTTCGATCTCCTTCACCAGAGACCCGATCGTGGCGGCACTGTTGTAGAGCGGAATGACAAAGCTGAGGGCTGGCGCGGACATCGCTATGCGCGTCATTGTGTCCCCGGGCGGCAGTGAGTGCAACGCCTTAGCGGAGCACCACGGAGGCGAGCGCCCTAGGCCGGCTGGCCGCCCTTGAGCACCCACGCGCGCGCGCTGAGTTCGCTCGAAAAGGCCCTGACGCGACCGGAGCCGGAACCATCATCGACCATCGTCGTGAGCAGCGCCGCCGGCGTCATCTGGCCCACGTTCGGCGTGACCACGGCGATTCGGCCGTCAAACCGGGCAGTCACAAGGCCGAGGAGTTCCGCCATCTTCATCAGGTCTTCGGGTTCCGGCGTTTCAGAGCTCGGCACGAGAAACAACAGCGAGAAGTCGCGGCCGAGACTGACATCATTCAGCAAACGGCCGGCCGAATCGGCAATCGCGTCGATGCCGCCGCCAGGGCCCGTGATCGTAATCAGCCGCAGAGCGCGATCCACATTGTGTTCAATCGCCATGGCGTCGGGCATCCAGCCCGTTTGTGCTGTCGCGAATCGATCGTCAGCCCAGATCGGCCTTCATGGCCGCGGCGATCGCGCCAAAGTCCTCGGCGCTGATCTCGAACAGTCCGCGCTTGAGCGACAGGCCCCAGTCGGTCTTGTCGGTGATGAACCCGAGACCGGGAACCAGCGGCAGGATCGGCGCTTCTTCGCACTCCAGGAACTCCATGCGACGGCGCCATGGGATGAACCGGGCCGTGACCTTTGTCTGATACGGCGCCTCACCCACGACGCGGCCAATGGCGGTAAACGCCTGCAACCGCTCACCGGCCCGAAACAAGGTGCCCTCCGAATAGAAAGCCATCATGTCTCCGCTCGACAATCGCTTGAGCGCTTCGGCCTTGCCATTAGGGGCTTGCGTGAACCCGCCGGCCACACCCGCCAGGACATGGTTCTTCGCGACACAGTTGATCCAGTACTTCACAGACCTACTGTGACATGGACGTTCGAGGGTGGAAAGACACTGGGCGTTCGGGGGGCTGACGCCTGTAGTTCGGGAGGCTGACGCGTGCAGTTCGGGAGGCTGCGCATGGCCGTGCGGTTCGGCGAGCGGCCTCGCTTCGCTCGGCGCTCGCCCAAAGACCAGCGCATCTCGCAACCGAGCGCAGCTCATCCGTCACCGGAACCTATCCACGGGCGAAGGCCCCCGAACCACGCGCGGCAGCCTCCCGAACCACGCGCGGCAGTCCCCCGAACTGCGGGCGGCAGCCCCCCGAACAAGAGGTGCAGTCCCTGAACCTTCGCCCTCAGCCCCGACGCGAACGCTCGGCGGCCTTGGGAGACCGCAGGTAGCGGATAAGGGCCCTGAGGCCGGCATCCAATCGGCGCAGCTGCAGACGAGCCGTCCGTACGTCCTCTTCCGTCCAGTGACGTCGTGCCACGCCATCGTCGAGCCAATGTTCGGTCTCGCCGGAGCTCGCGAATGCATAGTCGAGGAACTGCGCGAACTCACGGGGGCTGTAGCGCCGGAAACCCTCGCTGATGTTGGCGGCGATGCTGGAAGCTGCGGCTCGTACCTGATCGTGGAATCGGAAATCGCGCGCCGCCGCTCCCTGTCCGGTCAGCCGATAGACCTCCCGCCGCACTTCGTCGGCCGCCTGCCACACCACCAGGTCCTGATACCGCTTCGCCGCCATGGCCGCCTGCTTTTGCATGCGCCATGCCGCACGAATTGCGCCGGAATTCGCGCAAAGGCGAGAAATGTACGCAGTTTCTTCCAGCCCGAGTCGCTCCGTAGTTGGCAAATTCTGCCGGGGGGCACCTGAAAACAGTTCGGGGGGCTGGCGCAGGCAGTTCGGGGGACTGACGCCCGTGGTTCGGGCGGCTGACGCGCGTGGTTCGGGGGCCTTCGCCCGTGGATAGGTTCTGGTGACAGGTGAGCGCGCTGTCAACGCCGGCCGAACGCGCTCGATTGCGAGATGCGGTGGCCCGTGGCGAGCGCCGAGCGAAGCGAGGCCGCTCGCCGAACCCGGGCTTGGCGCGCCCTGAGCGGAGCGAAGGGGCGCGCCGAACCGCACGGCGCGCGAAGCCCCCCGAACCTCGTTCGTCAGTCCCCCGAACGTGAAACGCCCGGCAGAACGTTAGTCCTGCCGGGCGCGTGTCGAACCTCAGTCCAGATCAGAGACTCAGTTCAGTTCCCTGTCTCTACTCTGTCTTTACCAGCTGATCCTTCCGACGATCTGTCCGATCCTCGACGTGTTGATGCCCGTGAGACCCGTCACTTCGTAGTTCGGCAACGTCGTGCCGCCGACGCCCGAGACCGGGATGAAGTTGACGTTGTTGAACGCGTTGAGCAGTTCAATACGGAACTCCGCGCGGATGTTGCGCACGATGGTCACCTGCTTCACGAGGCCGAAGTCCGATTCCGTGAGCATCGGTCCGCGCACCACCAGAGAACGCGTGCCGCAATCACCGTAGTCATTTGCGATGGCTTCGATGCAATCCGGGCCGTTCGCCGGCGCGAAGTACTTACCCGACGGCGCGCCGAGCGAACCGTAACCGGTCGCCGACGTCGCGCTGACGCTGAACGCCTTGATCGTGTTGTCGATGACGTCCTGCGGCAGCATGTAGACGCGGTCCGTCCCGCTCGTCGAGTCATGGCGGAGCTGATACATGCCCTTCAGATCGGATGCGTTGAAACCGACCATCCGGACGTTGCCAAAATCGACCAGGCGGCCGCTCTGAAAACGCGTGTTCAGGTTGACCGACCACCCACCGACGATCCGGTCGAGCACCGGACCCGCGCTGCCGAGGAACCGGCGGCCCTTGCCGAACGGCAGATCGAGCACGACGTTCGCCTTGAGCGCGTGCGTGACGTTACCCCTAGGGCCCGTCAGCTCCGTCTCCTGGAACGGCACGCGGAACGAGTAGAACGTCGACCCGTAGCCCTTGCCGTACGTGTAGTTGACCTGGAACTGGAGGCCATTCGCCAGGCGGCGGCGGAGCTCAGTCTGGATTGAATTGTAGCGCGTGAAGCCACCGTTGCCGGTGATTCTCGCGCCGCCCAGGTAGTCGGGGTTGACCACGAAGAAGTTCGCGGGCAGCCCGGCCGCCAATGCGTTCGCGCGCTGCGAGGCCGCCGCGCCCGATCCGGCAAGCGCGCTGGCCGCCGTGAACGGGTTCGGGTTGTACTTCGCGAGCGGGTTCACAAACGTGTTGCTCGCGTAGTTCGCCGATGTGTAGAGCGCCGCGTTGCCGGCGTTCGCAGCCGAGACGCCGCTGAAATACGCCTGGTAGATCGGCAGGGCCACCGTGCCGGTGCCCGCGCCGTAGTACTTGAAGTTGGCGCCGCGACCGGCCGCGATGTTGGCCTGCAGATTGGCCTGCGCGTTCTTGAACTCGTTCAGGAACCCATTCTCATTGATGTCGAACTCATTGAGATTGTAGACCTGGCGCGAGTCGCGGCTGCGCGTGCCGACATACCGCACTTCAAGGGCCATGTTCTTCGTGATGCCGCGCTGAATGCCGAACGTGTAGCTGTCGGCGTACGGCACTCTGAAGTTGGGCGCGAACGCGTTGATCGTGTCGGTGACCGAGCCGGTCATCGGATACGTCGGCGTGGACGGGAAGTCCGCCGGCGCGAGCTGCGAATCATTTCGGAGCAACACCAGGTTCGAGCCCAGGTTGCCAAGACCCGCCGACCGGTTGGTCGAGATGAGGATGCCCGGGTTCGCGTTGTATACCGACGAGTAGTCGCTCAAGCCGCCGCGCGTGTAGCCGCGGGTCCAGCCACCACGGACGACGAACTGTCCGGAGTCGCCCATCAGCTTCTGCAGGAACGGGTGGTCGCTCGACGGCGTCCAGTTCACGCCGATGCTCGGCGCGATGTTGTTCTTGTCGAGGTTGTACGCCTTCGTCCCCTTGGTCAACTGCTTGAACGTGGGTTTGGCGCCCGGCATCGTGCCCGGCTTGAAGAAGTTGCAGGCCGCCGCCGTGGGCGTGACCACATTGCAGCCCGGGGCCAGACCCGACACACCGAACACGTCCTCCGGAGTCGCGTACGAGTACAGGCTGTTGTTCGCCTTGAACGCACCCTGCAGTTCGTAACGCAACCCGACGTTGATCGTCAGGTTCGCGCGTGGCCGCCACGCGTCCTGCACGTAGAAGCCCGATTCCATCTGCGCGAAGTTCTGGATGGCCGCACCCTGCGCGACGTACTTGCCGGTGGCCCCATCGATGCGGGCGTTGGCCGTGATCTGCGTCACGCGGCCCGTGAGCACCGCGTAGAGGTTCTGCGCCGCCGTCAGGTTCGCGGCGGACGCGCCCGGGAAGTTCGTGGTGTTGAACATCGGCCGCGCGGGATCCGCGGTCTGCAGGCCGAACGTGATCGTCGGCACCGCCGTGATGTTCTTGCCCCATCCGGTGATGTTGGTGATCGAAACGCCGCCGGAGATGGCGTGCGAGCCCTTCTGCCAGTT
>JAKALV010000117.1 GCA_021824055.1 Acidobacteriota bacterium | reverse complement strand
GATCATTGCGGGTGTCCGCGGGACGAACGCCATCTTTACACCCGAGGCCGACCTGGCCGTGGCGCGGATGTGGCTCGGGATGCTGGTATCCTTTGACGCGGTGTTTCTCTCGCTCGCCCTGTGGACGTGTGGTCTGCTGCTCGGGGAGTGAGGAGGTCCGAATGAAGCGCGCTGTGCCGGTTCTGCTCCTGGTTGCCGCGGCGATGCTCGCCGCGTCGCCCTTCTTGATCGACGCCGCACCCCCCGAAGCGACGATGGGGCTCGTGCAGAAGATCTTCTACGTCCATTTGCCGAGCGCGATGATCTTCATGGTCTCGAGCATCATCTGCGGCGTGGCGAGCGCGATCTACCTCATGGGCGGCCGCAGTCCGAAGGCCGACCGCGTTTCGGTCGCCGCCGCCGAGCTGGCCATCGTCTTTGGCCTGATCATGCTCGTGACCGGACCGCTGTGGGGACGCAAGGCCTGGGGCGTGTGGTGGGTGTGGGACGCGCGCCTGACGTCGTCTCTGGTGATGTGGCTGCTGTATTGGTCGTTCACGTTGCTGCGCCGCTTTGGCGGCCCCGGATCGGAAACGCTGTCGGCCGGCGTCGGCTTGTTCGGCATGGCGCTGGTGCCGTTCGTGTACTGGTCGGTGAACGTGTGGCGCACGCTGCATCCGATGACGAGCGTGGTGCCGCGGCTGCCGGCGTCGATGGGCATTCCGTTGTGGTGGGACGTGGTCGCATTCATGTGCCTGTTCGCCGCGCTGTTTGCGCTGCGGACGCGCGTCGAAAAGCTGCGGACGGATCTCGATGCCGCGCTGGCGGACGCCGATGTCTAAAGGAGTGGTCGTGATGAAACGAGTGCTGCTGACCTGTGCGTTGTTGGCGATCCCGGCGCTGGCCGCGGCCCAGCAGGCGACGCCGCCCGGATTCAAGGCGTTCGACGATTCGGCGCCGCGCGAGACATTGCCGGCCGCGCCGCTCGTGTTCATCGCCTACAGCGTGGCGTGGGTGGCGCTGGCGTTCTACGCGTTCACGATGTGGCGCAAGCTGGGCAAGGTCGAACAGGACCTCGCCGAACTGCGCCGCGGCGCGAAGCGCTAGGGAGCCGGCATGCCGTCCAGTTCACATCTGCTGTTCATTCCGGGCGTTCTCGTCATCGGCATGGTCATCGGCTGGATCCTCGGATCCCGCGCCGCGCGCGATGCGTATGCGATGGAGCTGAAGCGGCGCGAAGAACGCGCCGCGCGGAAGAGTCCTGGAGCGCTGGACCGGTAGCCTGGAGCGCCGGACCTTTAGGTCCGGCGCACGCAGCCACGCCGGATTACGCCCCCCTGTCGAGCCGCAGCGCCAAGCGCTCCGGTAGTCCCGCGGCGAGAATGCGATCCTGCGCGGTCTTGATGTCGTACTCGACGCGCCGGAAGATGAGCCGCCCGCGCGCGAGGTCCACGATGCCGTAGGCGGCGCGCGGATCGCCGTCTCGCGGCTGTCCCACCGCGCCGAAGTTCACGAGCGTGGCGCGCGTCCGATCCCATCGCAGGTACTGCGCCCGATCTTCATCGTCGGAATCCGGATCGGGCAAGAGCACTTCAACACCATGGCGGCGCCCGGCGGCAAATGCCGCCGGCACGTGCGTGTGCCCGAACAGGCAGAGCATCGGCGGTTCACCGTCACGCACGTCGAAGGTCAACGCGCGCCAGGCGTCGCGCGCGTCGAAGATGTAGTGGTCTTCGTCAAACGGCGCGCCGTGGCAGATCATCAATCCGGCTGTGACGTCCACTGGCCCCTCGGGCAACGCGGCCAACGCGTCGAGCGCCGTGGCCGAGAGCGTCTGGCGCGTCCAGTCGATGGCCGCGCGCGCCTGATCATGAAAATCCGCGGACGGGGAGAGTCCCGCGGCCACCCGGTCGTGGTTGCCGCGCACGATGGCCGCGGCACGCAGGTCGAGCGTAACGTCGATCACGGCTTCGGGATCGCCCCCGTACCCGACCAGATCGCCGAGCACGAGCGTGGCGTCGAAGCCGACGCCGCGCGCATCGGCCAGCACGGCCTCGAGTGCCTGCAGATTGCCGTGGATGTCGGACAGGACCAGGTAGCGCATGTCAGGGGCGCAACTGCGCGAGCGCGTCAAGAATACGCTCAGCGACGACGCCCGGCGACACGCGGGCGGCGTTCACGCGCAGATGCGCGAGCCGGTACGTGTCGACACGCGCCGCGTACAAGCGCTCGAGCGCGGCGCGGTCGGCCGCCAGGGGCCGGCGTCCGTCGAGCGGAATGCGCGTGATCAGGTCGGCAAGCGGCAGGTCGATCCACACGCACACGCCGTCCATCATGATCGCGGCGCGATTGTCAGGGTCCGCAAAGGTGCCGCCGCCGGTGGCCACGACCATCTGGCGGATCGGCAGCAGGAGCTTGAGGATGTCGCGCTCGACGGCGCGGAAATACGGCTCGCCGCGCTTCGCGAAGATTTCGGCGACCGTCTGCCGCTCGCGCGCCTCGACCAGGTCGTCGACATCTTCATGCCGCCAGTGCAGCCGTTGCGCCAGATGCCGCGCCACGGTGGACTTGCCCGATGCCATGAAACCGACGAGGTAGATCTTGTCCGTTGTCACTGGCAGAGGCGCAGGAGATCGGCGTGGAAGCCCGGGTACGACACGGCCACGGCGTCGGCGCCCGTGATGAGCGTTGGACCCGATGCAGACAGCGCCAACACGGTGAAGGCCATGACCAGTCGATGGTCGAGGTGCGCATCCACCTGGCCGCCGGACGGGCGCTGGCCGCCTTCAATGACGAATCCGTCGGGATGCTCGGTCATGCGCACGCCCAGTTGGCGGAAGCCCAGAGCGAGCGACGCGATGCGGTCGCTTTCCTTGACGCGAAGTTCCGCCGCGCCCGATACGCGAAGCCCGCCGCCGAGCGCGGCCGATGCAGCGAGCACCGGCAGCTCGTCGATGAGCGACGGGACCATCTCCGGGCCAATCGTGGCCGTCTGCGGGGTGCCGAACGCGACGCGCACCAGGCCCACTGATTCGCCGCCGGCCTTGGCCGACTCGGTGATCCGGACGTCGGCGCCCATGCGCGACAACGCCTGCACGAAACCCAGCCGCAGCGGGTTCAGACACACGCCTTGAATCTCGACCGACCACCCCGGGCGGGACGCGGCGATGGCCGCCCAGACCGCGGCCGATGAAGGATCGCCGGGGACCTGCAGCACGCCGGCCGGCGCCACCGGGCACTGGCCGCCCGTCACCGCCGCGTAGCCGGCGCGCGAGTCGTGACGGATGCCGAACAGGTCGAACGCGCGTTCCGTGTGATCGCGCGTGGGTAGCGGCTCGCGAACGATCGTGGTGCCGCGCGCGGCCAGCCCCGCCAGCAGGATCGCGCTCTTGATCTGGGCGCTCGCGACAGGCGGCGTCCAGTCGATCGCCCGGAGGTCGGCGCCGATGATCTCGAGCGGCGCACGGCCGTCCTGGGCCGTGATGGTGGCGCCCATGGACGTCAGCGGGTCGATCACGCGGCGCATGGGCCGGCGGCTCAGCGACGCATCGCCGACCAGGCGGGATCGAAACGGATGGCTGGCAACGATCCCCGCCAGCAGGCGCAGCGTGGTGCCCGAGTTCCCACAGTCGAGATCGCCATCGGCGGGGGTCAGCCGATGGCGTCCCCGGCCATGGATCTGGAGCGCGCCGCGGCCGGTCCGCGTGATGGCGGCGCCCATGGCGTGCATGCAGGCCACGCTGCTGGCCACATCCGCGCCGGGCGCGAGCCCGGCAATCGAGGTCGTCCCCTCGGCGAGCGCGCCGAGCAGGACGTACCGGTGGGAAATCGATTTGTCGCCCGGCACCGCGAGCCGTCCGCCGAAACGATTTGAGGGAAGAATCGTGAGTTGGGTAGCCGCCACAGTCGAGACCGCTTATTATGTTAGCGATTCCGCGCTCTTCATGACCGACATGGGCCATGTAATTCGTCTCGCGCTTCGAAGTTCGTATGACCTGCTCGACGTCATCGAACTGGTAAGCGACCGATTGTCTGAGCTGGCCGGGCTCGACGAGGACAGCGCCCATTGGGTGAGCGTGGCCGTGCGCGAGTCGGTGATCAACGCGATCAAGCACGGCAACCGCGAGGACGAGGCCAAGCAGGTGGTGGTCCAGTTCACCCTGTCGCCCAAGCAGACGCCCACGCTGTTCACGATCGAGGTCCTGGACGAAGGGGCGGGGTTCGAGCCCGAGGAAATCGCCGATCCGCTGGCGCCCGAAAACGTGCTGAAATCCAGCGGCCGCGGCATCTTCTTCATGAAGAGCTTCATGGACGACGTCGAGATCGCCCGGCGGCCCGAGGGCGGGATGTCGGTGCGGCTCGTCAAGAAGCTCGCTTGAATCCGCAGTGGCTCGCCACGGCCGTGGAAGCCGCGCTGGCGGCCGGCCGGATCCAGCGCCAGTACTTCCGTTCCGCCATCGATATTCGAAAGAAGGGGCCGATCGATCTGGTCACCGAGATCGACGTGCGCGTGGAGCGGGAGTTCCGGGCGCTGATCGCCGGGCGATTCCCGGATCATGCCGTGCTGGGCGAAGAGGGCACCGACGGCCGCGCGTCGGCCGCCCGCGATGTCCGCCATCGCTGGATCATCGACCCGATCGACGGCACGACGAACTACGCGCACGGGCTCGCCATCTTCTGCGTATCAATCGCGCTCGAGATCGACGGGCGCACGGATCTGGGCGTGATCTACGACCCGATGGCCGACGAACTCTTCACGGCGGAGCGCGGGGAGGGGGCGCGGCTGAACGGCCGGCGGATCCACGTGAGCGACTGCGCCAGCATCGGCGACGCGTTGATGTGCACCGGGTTTCCGTATTCGGTGCGCGAGAAGCCGGGACACCTCATTGCCGGGTTTGCCGAGTTCATGCGGATTTCCCAGGCGGTGCGCCGGCTCGGGTCGGCGGCGCTGGATCTCTGCTACGTGGCGGCGGGGCGGTTCGACTGCTTCTACGAAGAGTCCTTGAATGCCTGGGACGTGGCGGCCGGCGCCCTCATTGTTGAGGAGGCCGGCGGGCGCGTCACCGGGACGTCCGGCGAGGCGTTCACGCCCCACGCCGGTCATATCGTGGCCTCGAACGGACACTTGCACGCGGTTGTGCTCTCGACACTGGACACGGTGCGCCGCCGGCACGGCTAAATGGTTGGCATCATTCCTGCTGTCAGAGGGGGATGGAGGCGCGGCGGACTGCCGCGCAAAAGGAGTCTTCACATGCGTCGCTCTCTGAAACTGTTGGGAATCTCGGTGGTGGCCCTGGTCGCGCTTTCGGCATCGGCGGTGTCCGCATCCGCGCAGATCGTGCAGTCGCTCAATCTCAGCGTGGGCGTGCTCATGCCGCGCGGGGAGGATGCGCGCATCAATCACGACGTATGGCTCGCCAATCTGCCGGTTTTCCGCTTCGAGGTGAAGGACTTCACGGGCGCCGAAGCGTCCGGCGAATGGAATCTGGCGTTCAACGACCGCTTTGAGCTCGGCCTGGGCGGCGCGTTCTACCAGCACACGGTGCCGACGCTCTATCGAGACTACGTGAACAAGGATCAGTCGGAGGTCACGTCGAACTTCAAGCTCCGGACGATTCCGATGACCGCCGTCGTGCGGTTCATCCCGTTCGGCCGGCCGGGGCAGTTCCAGCCGTACGTGGGCGGCGGCGTGGCCGTGACGTCGTGGCGATACAGCGAGATCGGCGACTTCATCGACTTCAATGACAACTTCAACGTCTACAACGCCCGCTACATTGCGACCGGCGTGTCGACCGGCGCCGTGATGCTGGCCGGCTTCCGCGCGCCGATCGGCGGCGACATCTACGCCATCACGATGGAAGGCCGCTACCAGACGGGGCAGGGCAACCTGAACACGAACGACTTCCTCGATTCCAAGATCGATCTCGGATCAACCAGCCTGAGATTTGGATTTCTCATTCGCTTCTAGAGACAGGTTAGGGCAAAGGGCAGAGGGCAAAGGGCAGAGGTAAAGGGAAGAGGAGAGAGGGAATAGGTAGGTCGAAGGGGAGAGGCGGAGTGTCGCCATCCTTTCCCCTTTTTCTTCTTGCCTTTACCTTTGCCCTTTGCCCTCTGCCCTTTGCCCTTGTAGCTGGTACAGCGCCGCGCCTCCGCCGGAGGCGACGCGCGCGAAACCGTTCAGAAAGTGCGGGTCCTTTCGGCTGAGCGCGGCGAGCTGATCGCCGCCCTCGGCGGATTCTTCGATGAGGATCCAGCCCACGTGATGCCGCGGCGCCTGCAGGGCGATCTGCCAGAGATCGCCGTTGCCCTCGTTCAGGAAGTCGTGCAGTTGCAGCCCGATCCGTGACGTTTCCTGCATGTAGTGTCCGAGCGCGCTCATGCTGGCCAGGATCGGCGTGCCGTCGTAATGGGCCGCGAGCGCGGCGGTGACGGGCCCGCGGCCCAGTTGCGCCGGCCGCTCGCGGTGCGCTTCGAGGACCATCGGCGCCTGCAGCGACAGCGGCGGCCGCGACCACAGCGCCAGCGCGACGCACGCGGCGGCTGCGATGGGGCGCCACCGCCGCGGCGCGGCGGCGATCGCCAGGCCGATGAACGCGCCGCTGGCGGCGACGAGCGGCGCCATGTAGCGAATGCGGAACGGGTGGCCGTCGAGAAACGCCACGAACGGCACGGCCGCCGCCGCGGCGAGCGCCAGCGGCAGCAGCGGCCGCGACGACCGGCGCGTCCAGGCCACGCCCGCGCCGGCCACGAGACCGATGGCGGTGAGCCCGGCAAACGGCCAGCCCGCGAGATCCACATAGCCGCGAAGAATCTGCATCGCCGCGACCATCGGGTGATGCGCCGCCGGATTGTCGGCCGTGAAGAACGCCGCATCAGCGAGCCATCGCCCGAGGGCGAGACGGCCCAGGAGGAGAAACACGGCGGCGGCGGTGGCGGGCCACACGGCGAGGCGCAGAAACAGGCGCGCGCGGTCACGGCCGGTGCGCGAAGCCGCGGCGATGGTCACGAGCGCGGCAGCCACGGGCCACGCTTCGTAGCGCGTGAGCACGGCCATCGCGAGCAGCGGGCCGGCTGCCGGATGCGTACCAGCGGACTCTGGCGCATCCAGCGTGCGGTCCGCCGCGTCGAGCGCGAGCCAGCAGAACGCAAACAGCAGGGGCTCGCTCATCGGCGTGCTCTGCAGGTAGAGCACCGCGGGATTCAGCAGCACGACCATCGCCGCGCCGAGGGCCGCCCACATGCTGTTCGTCTGCCGGGCCACCAGACGCGCCAGCGCGCCCAGACCGAGCGCCATAGCGAGAAGATTGATCACGACGGCGGAGAACCCGGTCTGGTAATTCCAGATCCATCGCACCGGGATGGCATTGAGGATGTGGGGCAGCGGCAGCCAGAGCGCGCCGAACTGCCGCCAGCCGGGGGTGAGGCTGTCGGTGACACGACGCGCCACCGTCAGATGCCCGCGCGCGTCGTAGTGGCTCAGCGTCAGGCCGAGGCCCGCGAAGTACCACGCCGCGGCCGCGCCGATGAGAAGCACCGCGGGCATGACAATCCGGCGAACGGGCAGCGGGCGAGGCGAGAGCACAATGGATTCTATCGCCGCACAGTAGAATCTCCTCATGCCGCACCGTCGCGAGTGGATCGCTGCCCTGACGGTGGCCTGGGTTCTGATCCTGCTGCGCAGCGCGGTGTTTCTCGGCTACGAGCAGTCCTTCTTCGATTCGGATCAGGCCATCGTTGGACTGATGGCCAAGCATCTCGAGGAAGGGCGCGCGTTTCCGCTCTTCTTCTACGGACAGTCGTACATGCTCGGTGTCGAGGCGTGGATTGCCGCGCCGTTCCTGTGGCTCGGCGGGCCGACCGTGGCATCGCTCAGGGCCGCGATCGTCACATTGAATCTCGCCGCGGCGACGCTGCTGATCACCGGTCTCTGGAAGGGCGCGGGCGTCCGGCCGTGGTACGGACTGGTGGCCACGCTCTTCTTCGCCATCGCGCCGCCGTTCACGTCCGCGCTGCTGGTCCAGGCGCAAGGCGGCGGCATCGAGCCGTTCATCTACATCGCGTTGCTCTGGTGGCTGCGCGAGCGTCCGCTCGCGTTCGGCGCTGTGCTGGCGGTTGGATTTCTTAATCGCGAGTTCGCAATCTATGCGGTGCCCGTCATCCTGGCCGAACAGCTGATGACGCGCCGGCTGTTTCGCGCCGAGACGATCCGCGCGTGGCTGATCGCGGCCGTGGCGTTCTTCGCCGTGTGGGAGGGCGTGAACAGCCTGAAGCCCTACGCCGACCTGATGGGGCCGGGCACGCGAGGGCAGCTGCTCGGCGGGTTCGCCGGATCGCAGCTCGCCGATGTCTCTGATCGCACCAGCGTGTCGCTCGCTGAATTGCCGGCGCGCGTCGGACCGGTCGTGAATCACCTCTTCGCGTGGCTGATGAACGGGCAGCACGTGGTGGACGGTGTGGCGACGCAGGGGCACGACTGGCTATGGTGGCCGATCGTCGCCGGGCTGGGCCTGCTCGCCGGGCGATCGGCGGTCGTGCTGTGGCGGGGTGGTGCGGCGCTCGCGCGGCGAACGGCGTTCTGCTGGTATCTGGCCGGCGTCGGGTGTGTGGCCGTGGTGGCGTACGCCGTCGGTCGTGCGCCGACGGACGGAACGATCCGCTACCTCTTGTTGTCGTTGCTGATCCCGGTTGGGATCGTTGCGGGAGGGCTCGCCGTTGAGCCGCGACGTCCGGTTCGTGGCGCGATCGTTGCGGCCGTCGCCGGATGGGCGGTGATCGCCGCGGCGGACAATGTGGCGCTGATCCGGCGGTACAGCGGAGGCACGGAGCCCAATGAGATCCGCGTGCTCGCCGACGCACTCGTGGCTCGCAAGCTGGGTGTCGCGGAGGCGGACTACTGGCGAGCCTACAAACTCAGCTTCCTGACGCACGAGCAACTCAAGGTGGCATCGACCGACGTGGTGCGCATCGCGGAGTACCAATCGCTTGCGGCCGCGGCCGGCCCGCGTCTTCTACGAATTCAGGAGGACCCCTGCGTCGGCGGCGAACGGATCGGAAAGTTCTATCTCTGCCGCCCGCCGCGCTGACGTACGTAGGGCCGAGCTTTAGCTCGGCCGAGCTGAAGCTCGGCCCTACGTACGGCACGCGTGACCGCCTTCAACGTCTGCGGTCTACTTCGGCCTCAGTGGCGCGTGAAGAACGCGCGCGGGCCGTCGATCAGGAAGCTGAGCGCCTCGATGAGGGGACTCGGCGCCGGGTTCGACAGATAGCTGCTTTCACACAGGCGCCATCGGTCGCTTTCAAGGACGGCCGTCACATAGTCGACGCCCGTCGTCTGCCCGGTTGATCCCACCGTCCGCTCGGGATGGCGCGGGTCGGGCGCCTTCATTGTGTCCTCCCAATGGACAGCGAAACTCGAGCACGCGTCCGCGTGGAACGTGCCCAGAGGGTTCATGCACTCTCCGTGAAAGTTGAAGGTGACTGGTGGCTGTGGCCTCACGTACCAGCTCGTAATCACATAACTGATGCGGTTGTTGGCGACATCGTCGTACTCGCCGCCGGCGCCGGGACCGCCCTCGCACGTCGGCGAGAAGTTGTGTACGACGTCCTGCGCGTTCGG
>JAKALV010000116.1 GCA_021824055.1 Acidobacteriota bacterium | reverse complement strand
GAATCGTACGCACGTCCACGACGCGCTCTATTCCATGCGCCTTGAGCAGACGGATGAACACATCGATCGGGCGCGTGGAATGCCCGATCGTGAAGATCACGGCTTCAAGTACTTGTCGAACCACGCGACGAGTCGCTTCTCGATGTCATGGATGTGGTCACGCTGCGAAATGCCATGACCTTCGTTGGGATAGATGACGAGCTCGGTCGGCACGCCGAGTGATCTCAGCGCGTGCCAGAACTCGTAGCCCTGCGGCGTCGGCACTTCCGAGTCGCGATCGCCGTGCAGCACGAGCGTGGGCGTCTTCGCCTGCTTGATGAACGTGATCGGCGACGACTTCGCGTACACTGCCGGGTCGTCGTACACCGACGCGCCGAAGAACGGAATCATCCACTGGTCGATCTTGTTCTGCCCGTAGTAGCTCTGCCAGCTCGCGATGCCCGCGCCCGCCACCGCCGCCTTGAACCGCCCCGTCTGCGTCACCGCCCACATCGTCATATACCCGCCGTAGCTCCAGCCGATGATGCCGACGCGATTGGCGTCGATCGGCCCCTCGGCGATGGCCGCGTCGACGCCCGCGAGGATGTCGCGCAAATCGCCGTAGCCGAAATCCCTGATGTTCGCCTGCGTGAACGCCTCGCCGTGGCCGTAGCTGCCGCGCGGATTCGGCAGCAGCACGCAGTACCCCTGCGTCGGCAGCACCGCGTTCCATCGCGTCGGCCACGCCGCCGTGTTCGCCGATGACGGTCCGCCGTGCACCGAGACGGCCATGGGGTACTTCTGCGCCGGGTTGAGATTCGATGGACAGATGAGCCAGCCCTGCACTTCACCGATGTCGGTTTTCCAGTGCAGACTCCTCGCCTCGCCCCACATCGGCGCGACCGCGAGGTTGACCGCGGTCTGGGCCGTCCACGCGCCCGGCGCGCCGGCGTAAACTTCGGGCGCCTTGCCGAACGACTGCACGACCGCCGACACCACGTCGGCCTTGGCCGCCACGGACACGAGCGAATACTGCTGCGCCGACGAGGCCAGCGTTGCGATCTGGCCGCCGGTGGCGGCGAGCGAGATCAACTCGGATTTGCCATCGACATACTGATCGACGACCAGCGTGCCATCCGCGCGCCAGTGCAGCGATCGCGCCGATGGCTCGCGCGCCGGCGTGAGGTTGCGCGCGGCCGAGCCGTCGGGCGATACCGCCGAACCGTCAGGCGACACGGAATAGATGTCGCCGCCGGTGGCGCCTTCATCGCTCATGAGGCCGTGAATGATCGCAATGGTCTTCCCATCGGGCGACCATCGGGGACACGCGATCTGAAACGGCGGCTTCCAGATCGATCTGGCCGCGCCGGTCGCGGCATCCACAACGTAGAGCTGAGCGGTCCAGTAGTTGTCGGTGCCCGAGCCATGCACCGCCTCGGCGGCAAACGACTTGCCGTCCGGCGACCAGTCGTAGTCATACACGAACATGTCGGCGGGACTCGCGGTCTTGATCGCGCCCGTCTTCACGTCAGCGATCGCGATACGCTGCTCATCGAAGCTGCTACCGACCACACCCGCATCGGGCTTGTACGCCACGAGCGCGCCGGTTTCCTGCGTGGAGCCCTCGACGTAGAGAAACGAAACGCGCGTGCCGTCGGGCGACCAGACCGGATGCGCGAGCTGTCCTGAAGCGGCGGTCACCTTGCGCGGCGCCGACGCCGCCGCGGTGCCAACCACGTACAACTGCAATTGCCGCTTGCCGCCGGCGTCGGCGAGAAACGCGAGCGTCTTGCTGTCGGGCGACCACGCCGGCGCCAGCGCGCGCGAGCCTCGCGCCGCGGCCGCCGCAACGCTAATTCGCCGGACGACGCCCGATGGAAGGTCGCGCACGAACAGTCCGACACCGCCGCCGCTCGCCGCTGGCATGTCCACGCTCCAGGCCAGATGCGTTCCGTCCGGCGACACGGCCGTGCCGCGAATCGCGCGGACGGCGTCGAGCGCGTCGAGCACCTTGTCGATTGACGGCCGCACGGCGGACGAGGCGGTCTGTGCCACCGGCCGGCCCGCGAACGCCAGCAAGGACGCGGCGGTCAGGGCGGCAAGAACGGGTTTCGTGAAGCGCATGGGGCGAGTCTACCGCTTCCTGAGGTTCGCGAGACTTCGCGCGAGGTTCGGGGAACGTCGAACGAGGTTCGGGGGGCTTCGCGAGTGGTTCGGGTGGGCTTCGCAAGATAGTGCGGTTCGGCGCGTCACTTCGCTTCGCTCAGGACGCGCCAAGCACTCCGCACGCGGTCAGCGTTCACGGGTTGGGCGCGCCTGAGCGAAGCGAGGTGCGCGCCGAACCAACCACGCGCGGAAGGCCCCCGAACTACAGGCAAAGCGCCCCCGAACCTCGTTCGACGTTCCCCGAACCTCGCGCGAGGCTCAGCGAACTATTCTGTCAGCGCCGTCGCCGGGTTCACGGCGGCTGCTCGTTTCGCCGGAATGACCATGGCCAGCAGCGCCACCGCGGACAGCGCCAGCGCCACCGCGCCGATGACGATCGGGTCCATCGGCGTGACGCCGAACAGCACCGTCGACAGCACGTGCCGCAACGCGATGAGACCGGCGAAGCCCAGCACCAGGCCGGCGGCCACGATCTTGATGCCGTCGGTGAGCACCAGCCCGAACACTTCCCCGCTCGTGCTGCCGAGCGCGAGCCGGATCCCGATTTCCCGCCGCCGCTGCGCCACGCCGTAGGCGAGCACGCCGTAGATGCCGATCGCCGACAGGAACAGCGCGACGCCGGCAAACGCCATCGCCAGCAGCATCGGCATGCGGCGCGACATCAGCGCGTTGTCGACGTACTCGTTCATCGTCTTGATCCCGTAGAGCGGCAAGGCGGGATCGAGCGACGCCAGCGTCTTGCGCAGTTCCGGCACGATCGCGTCGCCGGGCCGCGACGTCCGCACGGTCAGACCGAAGCCGTTGCTGGGCCGCTGTGAGTACGGAAAGTAGTACGCGCCAACGGCCGGCCCTTCAACGACCAGGCCGTCATACTTCACTTCGTTGACGACACCGACGACGGTCAGCCATTTGGTGTCGGGGCCGGTCTTGAAGAGATTCTGAGCGCTTTCCGGCAGGAACATGCGGCGCCCGAGTGGATCCTGTCCCGGCCAGAAATGCTGCGCGACCCGCTCGTCCACGATGATCGCGCGCGTGGATGTCGGCGTGTCGGCCGCGTTGAACACCCGGCCGCGCACCGGACCGATCTTCATGGTCTCGAAATATCCGTCGCTGGCGATGATCTGCGACGGCGACACGAGCGACTCACCCGGCTTCATCTGGTAGTTCTCGGCCAGGATCACGCTGTCGCTGTGATCTCCGGCCATCGGAATCGTGGTGGTGACGGCCGCGCTCTCGACGCCGGGCAGCGCGCGCACCGCGGTCAGCAGGCGGTCCACGAACGGCGCGAGCGCTTCCTCCTTGTAGGCCGTGCCGGGCAGGTTGATCGCCGCGGTGACGACGCCGGAGGGCGTGAAGCCGGGATCGATGCGAAGCACGTTGCGGAAGCTCGCCAGCAGCAGGCCCGCGCCGATGAGCAGCACGAACGCGATCGTCACCTGGCCGGTGGCCAGCGCGCGGCGCATGAGGTTGGTGCCGCGCCCCGCCGTGCCGCTGCGGCCCTCCTCGCGCAGCGCGTTGTTGATGTTGAGCCGCCAGAGCCGCACCACCGGCATCATGCCGATCACGAGTCCGACGATCACCGCGATGCCGAGAATCACGGCCACGCTCACCGGATCGAGCGCGATCTCGTGGCCCCGCGGCATCTCGTCCAAACCGAGCGCCGGCACGAGACGCAGCGCCCACCAGCCGAGGAGCAGCCCGATCGCGCCGCCCACGATCGACAGCAGCGTCGTTTCGGTGAGCAACTGTCGCGAGAGGCGGCCGAGGTCGGCGCCGATCGCATGGCGTGTGGCCATTTCCCGCGCGCGCCCGCTGGCGCGGACCAGAACGAGATTCGCGATGTTCAGGCACCCGATCAGGAGCACGAACACCACGCCGCCCCACAGCAGCATCAGCACCGGGCGGACATCTTCGATGAGCTCCGACTGCAGTTGCGCGACCGCCGTGTGAAAGCCCGCGTCATGCAGGAGCTTGGTGAACTGCGGAAACCGCGCTTCGTTCCGAAGGTTGATCGCGTTGACCTGCTCCTGCGCCTGCGCCAGAGTCCGGCCGGGCTTGAGCATCGCGATCATGTTCCAGTTGTTGCTGTGGCGCGACTCGTCGGACAGTTCGCGCGGCGTGAACGCGGCGGGCACGTAGACGTCGATGTTGTTCCAGAGAAACTTGAAGTCCTCCGGCGCCACGCCGACGATCTGGTACGTGGTGCCGCTCAGCTTGAGCTCCTTCCCCACGACATCGCCGGCGCCGCCGAACTCGCGCTTCCAGATGGCGTTGCTGAGGATCACTTCCAGTTCCTTGCCTTCCACGCCCTCGTCGTCACGGAAGAGGCGACCCAGGACGGGCTTCATCGACACAAGGCGATAGAACGACGGCGTGGCGCGGATGATGCTCAGACGGCGCGCGCCGTCCTTGCCGCCGAGCGTGATGCCCTGGCGCCGATACAGGGCGAACTCCTCGGCGACGTCCATCTGCGCCTTGCGGTCGAAGTAGTCGGGCACGCCCGTGGAGCCGCGGACCGCGCCGGCATTCGGATAGTCGTTGTGAAACATGACGATCCGCTCGGCGCCAGGCACGGGCAGCGGCTTCAGCACAACCGAGCGGACGATGCTGAAGATGGCGGCGTTGGCGCCGATGCAGATGGCCAGCGTCAAGAGCGCGGTGGCCGTGAAGCTGCGATCCTTGAACAGCAGCCGGGCGGCGAAGCGCAGGTCCTGGAAGAGATTTGTGAGAGACATCGCCGGCTTAGACGGCATGGAGGAAACCGGAGTTCGTCGCAATTACGGGCGCTCGCTCTGATACCGCGCCTGCGTGATCTCGGCCAGCACAGCCAGCGCGATCTCCGCCGGGGTCCGGCCCCCGAGATTCAGTCCGATCGGCGAGCGGATCGACTGGATCCGGGCCTCGTCCACCCCCTCCTGCCTCAGCATCTGGTCGATCATGACCTTCTTGCGCCGGCTGCCCAGCAGGCCGATATAGCGGACGTTGGTCCTGACCGCCGCCAGAGCGCAGTCCGCGTCCATCTTGTGGCCGCGGGTCGCGATCACCAGAAACGTGTGCCAGCCGTAGTGGAGTGACGCGATCGTTTCCGCCACATCCGCCTCGATCACGGTGGCGCCCGGAAACCGCTCCTTGCCCGCGAAGTGCGGCCGGTCTTCGAGGATGGTGACGTCGAAGTCGAGCAACTGCGCCTGCCGCATGAGCGCCAGCGACACATGACCGCCGCCGGCAATGACAATGCGCGGCTTGCCGGCGATGACGTCGATCAGCTCATCGTCCTGGTCATCGATGTGCGCGACACGCGGCGTCGGCGCGCCCTCCGCGGGTTCGATGGCGCGCGACACGAACTCGTGCTGCCGGCCCTTGCGGCGAAAGCGCGTGCGCACGGCGAGCGGCTGCGCGGTGCCGGCCGCCGCGCCAACCAGATCCTCGAGCACGTCGCGCCCCTCAATCATGAGCGCGTCGTCGCCCCGCTCGGCGAGGATCCACATCGTGCCGCCGCAGACCAGGCCGCTGTTCCAGGCGAGGTCTTCAGTGAGCTCGTAGGCGCGCAGCGTGCGGCCGCCCTTGGCCATCACCTCACGCGCCGCATCGATCGCGTCGGCCTCCACGCAGCCGCCGCCGAGCGTGCCGACGAACGTGCCCTGGTCGTCGAGCACCAGCTTCGCCCCGGCCACCTGCGGCGTGCTGCCGTGCGTCCGCACAATGGTAGCCACGGCAAACGTCCGGCCGCGGCGGCGGAGTTCGAGCATGTGGTGAAACAGGGAAATCACAGTGACGATATTAATGGGTGAAGGTCGGCCCTTGTATCAATGTCTTTGAGCACGCCCGGGTCCTCGACATCCAGCTCGTGCCGAACGAGGCCGATCGAGGCGAATGCTTCATTGAGCGGCGTGGACGGATTCACGTTGAGCAACTGCCGCGCGAGCGCGTTCGGAAATGCCAACGGGTGCCCCCGCTTCGCCTTGTAGCGCGGACACACCGCGCGGCCCGTGCGCGAGCATTCGGCGATCACCGCGCGGATGGTGTCGGCGCGCACAAAGGGCATGTCGGCCGGGTGCACGAGCACGACCTCGGCGTTACGCTTCACGGCCTCGGCCAGTCCGATCTGAATGGACGAGAACATGCCGCGATCGGGAGCGGGGTTGTTGTCCACGACAATGACCGGCGCCGCGCCGGCCTCTTCGAGCAACCGGACCACGCGCTGCAGCATCGGCACGCCGTCGATGAGCGCCAGGCGCTTGTCGCTGCCGAAGCGCGCGCTCTTGCCGGAGGCCGGTACAACGGCAGCGACGCGCCGCGGCGCGTACGGTGTCAGCCGCGGAATGAAGCGTCCGACGTGTCGGCAGTAGTCGCGATACGTCTCGACGAAGCGCGCGCGGAGGCCGGGTTCTTCGATGAGCGGAATCCAGGTGACGTTGAGCAGCAGAAACACGGCCGCCCAGCCGGCCAGCACGACCGAGCGCAGGATCAACGACTGCGCACAAAGCACCAGGAAGACGCCGGTAATCATCGGGTTGCGGACGTAGCGGTACGGCCCGGTCACGACGAAGCGCCGCGGCGGATCCCATGGCGCGAGCGTGCCGTCGCCCTCGAGGAAGAAGCGGAGCACCGATGACACGGCGAGGGTCGCACCCAGGAGAAACATCGCCGCGCCGATCGCCACGACCGCCGTCGCGGCGGGTGTCGCGGGCGCGATGAACGTCACGCCGAAGCCGAGCGCCAGCCATCGCGGAATCACGAGCGTCACCGTGAGCGGTAACACGACGATCGCCAGCAGGTGTCTCAGGGCCTTCGTCAAATCGCGACCATCTTACGGGAGAAACAGCGGGCTCACGCGGAGCCGCGGAGCGCGCGGAGAAGAGCTTCTTCACCGTGAAGAACGTGAAGGGCGTGAAGGTGAATTGACTGCGAGGGCCTGGTGGCCCGGCTGCGCCGGGCGAGCCGTGGCGAGAGGCAGCAGGAACGAGAGAGCTACTGGGAGTTCGGGGAGGCTCTCTCGTTCCTGCTGCCTCTCGTCACGGCCGGCCGCCGAAGGCGGCCGCCAGGCTCTCGTGCAGCGTGATCGCTCCGCGCCTCCGCGGCTCCGCGTGAGCCTGGCGTCTTGCGGCTCAGTGCTCTTCTCTTCGATGCGCTTCGCCCTCTCGCTCGACCGCGGCGTTGTCCTTATGCGCCTGCCTGGCCGCCTTGTGGACCTGCGAATCCGCCGCGGCTCGCCGCTGTTCGCGCGATGTGGACGCAAACACCGACAACAGCCGTTCGAGATCGCCGGCATGACACTTGGGACACTCGCTCGGCGGCGTGTCCTTCAGCACGAGCGCCTCGAACTCATGGCTGCACGCGCGGCAGCGAAAATCGAAGAGGGGCATGTGGACAATGTAAGCTGTTTACACAACATTATCCAGGAGCACCACCATGCCTCTGATCGATCCCGGCAAGAAAGCCCCCGCGTTTTCGCTGAAGGACCAGAACGGCGCCGCTCACACGCTGTCCGACTACGCCGGCAAGCCCGTCGTGCTGTACTTCTACCCGAAAGACGACACGCCCGGCTGCACGAAGGAAAGCTGCGCGTTCCAGGACAACCTGCCGAAGTTCAAGAGCAGCAAAGCCGCGATCTTTGGCGTCAGCATTCTTGATGAGGCGAGCAAGAAGAAGTTCGCCGACAAGTTCAAGCTGACGTTCCCGCTCCTGGCCGACGCTCAGCACGAGGTGGCCGAGAAGTACGGGGTCTGGCAGGAAAAGTCGCTCTACGGCCGCAAGTTCATGGGCATCGTCCGCACGACCTACCTGATCGGCGCCGACGGCAAAGTGGCCCGACGGTGGGACAACGTCAAGGTGGACGGCCACGCGGAAGAGGTCCTCGCGGCGGCCAAGGAACTCTGACTAAGGGCAGAGGGCAAAGGGCAGAGGTAAAGGCAATAGGGAAGAGGGAATAGGAGGGGAAAGGAGCGAGGTCGCGGCCGACCTCTACGCTCCTGTTCCCTTTGCCCTTTTCCCTTTACCTTTGCCCTCTGCCCTGTGCCCTCTGCCCTTACAATGAGCTCCATCATGCCTTTCAATCTCAACGTGAACGGGAGAGCTGTCTCTGTCGACGTCCCCGGCGACATGCCGTTGCTGTGGGTGCTGCGGGACGTCCTTCATCTCTACGGCACCAAGTACGGCTGCGGCATCGGCCAGTGTGGCGCCTGCACGGTCCACATCCGCGGTCGCGCGGCCAAGGCCTGCCAGGTGCCGGTGCAGAACGCCGCGAACGGCCCCATCGTGACGATTGAAGGCCTTTCGGCCGACGGCACCCATCCGGTGCAGAAGGCATGGGAAGAACTCGACGTGCCGCAGTGCGGATACTGCCAGGCCGGACAGATCATGTCGGCCGCCGCGCTGCTCGCAACGACGCCCAAGCCCACCGACGCCGACATCGACACCGCCATGAGCGGCAACCTCTGCCGCTGCGGCACCTATCTCCGGATCCGCGAAGGCATTCATCGCGCGGCCGGACAAACGAGATAGCGGGGAGGAGACAGCCATGACACGCACTGTGACTCGCCGCAGCTTCCTGAAGGTCAGCGCCACCGCCGGCGGCGGCCTGATGATCGCGCTCTACACCGACGCGTTTCCCGACCTCCTCGCGCAGGGGCGGCGCGGCGGCCCTGCCGCGCCGCTCAATCCCGATGCGTTCATCGTGATCTCTCCCGACGGCCTCGTCACCATCACGGCAAAGAATCCGGAGATCGGCCAGGGCGTCAAGACCGCGTTGCCGATGTTGATCGCTGAAGAGCTTGACGTCGACTGGAAGAACGTTCGCGTCGCACAGTCCGACGTGAGCTCGGTGAAATACGGCGGCCAATCGGCCGGAGGCAGCACGGCGATCCCGGGCAACTACATGCCGATGCGACAGATCGGCGCCGCCGCGCGCGCGCAGCTCGTGGCCGCCGCGGCCGCCACCTGGAACGTGCCGTCGGGCGAACTGACGACCGCGTCGGGCACGGTGACGCACGCCGCGTCGAAACGCTCGATCGGCTACGGCCGGCTCGCGGCGAAGGCCGCGACGCTGCCGGCGCCCGCGCTTTCGTCGGTCACGCTGAAAGATCCGAAGACGTTCAGGATCGTCGGCACCAGCAAGCCCGGCGTGGACAATCACGCGATCGTCACGGGCCGGCCGCTCTACGGCATCGACACGAACATCGCCGGCATGAAGTTCGCGGTGTTCGAGAAGTGCCCGGTGTTCGGCGGCGTCGTCGTCAGCGCGAACACGGACGAGATCAAGGCGCTGCCGGGCATTACCCACTGCTTCGTCGTGGACGCCGAGCCGCGCGTGAGCCTTGCGAGCGGCGTCGCCATCGTGGCCGAGAGCTGGTGGACGGCGAATCAAGCGCGCACGAAGTTGAAGGTCCAGTGGAACGAGGGCCCGACGGCCGCCAACAGCACCGCGGCGTTCGACGCGCAGGCGCTGGCGCTCTCGAAGCAGGAACCGCAGAGCGTCACGCGCAGCGATGGCGACGTGGCGGCCGCGCTCAAGGGCGCCGCAAAGACGG
>JAKALV010000115.1 GCA_021824055.1 Acidobacteriota bacterium | reverse complement strand
TGCGCGCGTCGTCCAAGGTTCAAAGGCCAAAGTTCAAGGTCACCCCTCGTCCCGGGTCCCGAGTCCAGGGTCCCGAGTCCAGGGTCCCGAGTCCAGGGTCCAGGGTCCAGGGTCCAGGGTCCAGGGTCCAGGGTCCAGCGTCCAGGGTCCAACAACTGCGCACACAGGCTGCGCTCCCATCGCGAAACGATGGGAGCTGACAGTGGCGCGTTACCGGCGTTACTCTCCCATCGTTTGGCGATGGGAGAGAACCCGGATGGCCGTCACCGTTCCTGATCTGCTGCCTGGCACGCTTGATCTGTTGATCCTTCGCATCGTCGCCGGTGATTCAATGCACGGCTACGGCATCGCGCAGCGGCTGAAGCTGCTGTCGGCCGACGTGCTGCAGGTCGGCGAGAGTTCGCTCTACCCTGCTCTGCAGCGCCTACTGCTCAACGGCTACCTCGACGCCGAGTGGGCACCGTCGGAGAACAACCGGAAGGCGCGCTACTACACGATCACGAAGGCCGGCCGAAAGTACCTCGCCGCCGAACGCAAGGAGTTCGACCAGCTCGTGGCCGCGATTCAGCGCGTACTGCAGACGGCCTGAGCCATGCGCAACTTCCTTCGACGCCTGCGCGCTCGCATCAAGTACCGCCACTTCGAGCGCGACATCGCGCAGGAGCTTAAACAGCACCGTGACATGGCTGAACGCGACGCGCGCCGGGACGGCCTCAATGATCGCGATGCTCGGTGGCATGCTGCGCGAACGCTTGGGAACGCCACATTGGCCCGCGAGGCCGCGCGCGGGGTATGGCTCGCGCCGTGGCTGGAGTCCGTGTGGCAGGATCTGCGCCATGCGGTCCACGCGCTGCGGCACAGCCCCGGCTTCACACTTACCGCGGGCACTACACTCGTGGTCGTCATTGGACTCAATGCGAGTGTCTTCAGCGTCGTCAACGCCATTCTGCTCAAGCCGTGGCCTGTGGCGGATCCGAGCCGCGTCGTGGTCGTGTTTGCGACGCAGGACGGACGCGCGGGCGGCATGTCGCCTGCTGAATACCGATTCCTCAGGGACCGAACGACATCCGTGCACCTGACCGCCATCGGATCGCGTTCCGTGCACTTTGTGGATGACGCGGGCTCCGAGGGCGAACAGGCGCGTGTGGTCGGCGGCAATTACTTCGACGTCCTCGGCATTCCGCTGCAACTCGGCCGCGGATTCGTCGCCGACGATGACCGGCCAGGTACGGGACGTGCCGTCGCCGTGCTCAGTGACCAGGCGTGGCAGCGGCGGTTCGGCGCAGATCCGGACGTCGTCGGTCGGCAGATTCACCTCGATGCCGCCACCTTCACGGTGATTGGCGTGGCGATGCCGGGCGCGAATGATTCCCAGCTGGAGGGAGCGCCCCCGGCCGTGTGGTTGCCGCTGACGGCGGTTGCGCTTCTCAATCCAGACGATGTCTTCTCTCAGAACTTCCTGACCGAACCCGGCCATTGCTGCGTCCGCGTCGCTGGCCGACTGACACCCGGCGCCAAACGCACGACAGCGCAGACGGAACTGTCGGTGGGTCATGCTGCGTTCCAGCGCGATGAGGTCCACGTGCCACCAGAGCGCCTCTCACGGATCGGGATCATGGTGACGGATACACGGCTGCTGTCGCAACCCGATGGTCGGCGCGTGGCGCCACTGTTTACCCTGATCTTCGCGGGCACACTGCTGCTACTTGTTCTGGCGTCAGCGAACATTGGCACTCTGCAACTGGCACGGGCGATGTCGCGGCACCGCGAGGTCAGGATCCGCATGTCCTTGGGCGCCGGCAGAGCACGTATCGTGCGCCAGTTCCTTACCGAAGGGCTGGTGCTAGCGCTGGCCTCCGGGACGCTATCGGTCGGCATCGCGTGTCTGCTTCCGCCGTTTGTGTTGGCGCAGGTACCAGGCGGCCGGAATGCGACTGGCCTACCGCTCGGCGCGAACGCTTCTGTTCTACTGTTTACGCTCGGAGTCAGCCTCTGCGCGTGCGTGTTGTTTGGCCTTGCGCCGGCCCTGCGCGGCACCCAGAGACAAGCCTTCGTCAGAGGGAATCGACAATCCGCGCCCGGACGAATTCCGCTCCGCACCGCTCTCTTGTCGATACAGGTTGGCATCAGCACGGTTCTGCTCGTGGCCGCGGCCCTGCTTGTACGGGGAGTGTTCCACGCCGCGACGTTCGATCCCGGATTCAGATATGCCGACGTGCTGCTGACGGCCATTCAGTTGCCGAAGGACGCCTATACGCCGGAAGCCCAAGCCGTCTGGCTCGGCACCTACCGACACGCGCTCGCTGACGCGGAAATTGGTCCGGTCGGCGCTACGGGCATCCCTCCGCTCAGTCGTTCCTCTATCTCAGCCAGTGTGCGATTGCCTGGAGGAAGCGAGGCGGCTGTGCGTACCGTAGAGTTTCATTCCGTGTCGCCTGGCTACTTCGATGTGCTCGACATTCCATTCGTGGCCGGCAGGAATCTCCAGCCGTCGGATCGCACCGACGGTGTCATCGTCAATGAAACGCTGGCCCACACGCTCTGGGGTAACACGCCTGCACTGGGTCGCCCGTTGGTGATTCAGAACTCGACGCGCACCGTCGTCGGCGTGGTGAAGGACGCCTACCTGACCGCCCTCGATCAGCGGATTCCAACCTGCTTTGTACTTGGTGACGGGACGATGCCGCAGTTTCTCGTCCGCGACGCACCGGGCCGCCGTGAACAGCTCGAGGCCATCGTTCGCCGTCTCGACCCTCGCGCCACGTTAACGACACGCTCGCTCTCGGCCAATGTGCGTGAATGGCTGCGGACGTCGCTCGTGGGCGCAGCCATCGCGGCGGCACTGGGCATTTGCGGGCTCGTGCTGGCCACGATCGGCGTCTTCGGCGTGTTCGCCTACCTCGTCAACGAGCGCACGCGCGAGATCGGCATCCGGCTCGCGATTGGCGCACGCTCGGTCGACATCGTCGGCGTCGTGATGGGCACGACGGCGCGCGCGCTCGGTATCGGTCTGAGCGCTGGCCTGGTCGCCGCGCTGCTCGCGGGACCGGTGCTGCGCAATAACCTCTTCGGCGTCAGTCCGCGCGACCCCGGCGCTCTCCTTGTCTCAATGATCGCCATCGCCATGGCGGCCATCGCTGCGACACTGATACCCGTGCGCCGTGCGCTTCGTGTGGATCCGGCGGTGACGCTGAAAGCGGAGTGAACTGGCTGGGAACCGGGATCCGCTTAGGAAGGGGCGCCGCTTGCGCGATCAAGCGCGGCAATGAACGCGAGCAGATCGTCCGGCCCGGAGCGAGCCGCGCCGTGCACGCGGGCCATGTCGAGGTTCTCGTACGCGTGCGCGACGACGTTGCGAACTCCCGCGGCCCGCACGAGCCGGTCGGCCAGCGGAGTGTCGATCAGGTGCGCGGCCTCGAGACGTCGAAACGCATCCGCGTAGTTTTGCGGCGTGCCGGCCCCGTGAGCGACGCAGGCGGAGACGGCCAAGTCGATCGCAATCTGCGTGGCCTGCCACAAATGCAGGATGACGGCGTCTGACGCATCGCTCGACACCGCAAGGTCCGCGGCGCTTGCGGGCAATTTCTCGGCAACACGGGCCAGATGGCGCCGCATCGCGGCGGCCCGCTCCGCAAGCACCGCGCGATCGAGCGGACTCATGGATGGAGGGCGCCCAACATCCGTTCGTACGCCGGCTCGAGCACCGGCGCGAGATCGCACCACGTGCCAACCGCGTCGAGCCAGAAGCGTTCGAACGTCCCTGCCTCGGCCTCGAAGAGCAGGACGCCGTCGCGCGCCGCCCGATACCGAAGAAGCGCTCCCGCCCGGTCCAAGTCTACGAGATCGATGCGGTCGGCTTTCAAGACGTCGGCCAGTTGTGCAAGCAGACCGTCGGCATCGAATGTGGAATCGGCCCGATAGGCGAAGTCCCAGTCTGAATGCACATGTGCCTCACCGCGTGAACGGGATCCATGCAACACCAGCAGACGGATGCCGCGACTCGCCGAGGCGATAGCACCAAGGGTTGCTTGAAGATCAGGCGAGACGGCCGGCACGAGAGGATCGTAACAGAATCGTAAGATCAGGCCGAGCCCTTTGCCCTAACGGATTTCCAGTCTCGCCAGCGCCCCGCGGTTCCCGCTCGCCCACGCGATCTTCCTGCCCGGCGAGAAGCTGAGCGCATCGAATCCCGGTAACGGAACGGGACTCGCGAGCGGCGTCCATGTCTTGCCGTCGTCATCCGACGTGTCGCTGCCCTGCGGACCAACGGCGACAAGAGACATCTTCGTGCCCGGCACATATTTCACGGCCGATCGAAAACCGGACAGCGCGCGTTCCTTCACGAGCGTCCACGTCTTGCCCCCATCGCTGGTGATCGCGACGTTGTCGACCGCGTCCTTCTCCTTGCTGTAGTCGCCGCCAACCGCAACGCCGTGCTTCTGATCGCGAAATGCTACGGAGAAGATACCGGACGACGCCGAAGCGGCGATCGGCGTGTCGACGATCGTCCACGTCCGGCCGCGATCGGCCGTGTGCAGCATGCGGCATCTGGGCCCGGCGCCGGTGCCAATCCACGCGTCGTTCCCTGAACGATCGGCCGTCACGACCGCGATGTTGGAACCGCTGCCGGCAAACGCGCCTTCGTTCGGCAGCGCCGGCGGCAACGCGCTGTCTGGCACCTTGGCCCACGTGGCGCCGCCGTTCTCGGTGATCAGGATCTGAAACTTGCCGTCGATGGAATCGCCGATCACGAGGCCGTGATCCGCATCCCAGAACGTCATCGCGTCGTAGAAACCCTTGGGATCCTGATTGGTGAACTGCAGGGTCCACGTGGCGCCCGCGTCGATCGTCTTGTAGATGCGCGACGATGATCCATTGCCGATGCTGAGGACGTAAGCCGTGCGCGCGTCGATCGCATCGATATCGCGGAAGTCGAGCCGCGCCGACGCGGCATCGGCGTCCACCGTCAGCTTCGTCCACGTCGCGCCGCCGTCGTCCGTGCGCAGCACCGTGGCGCCCGATCCGCTGGCCCACGCGATCTTCGCGCTCACGGCGCTGACGCCGCGCAAACGCGATGTCACGCCGCTCGACTGGGGCGTCCACATCGCCGCGGCCACAAGGCACACCGTGAAGAACGTGAAGCACGTGAAGGCAAAACCGTTTAGCAGGAAGGCTTTTCGAAAGGTCGTCTTCACGTCCTTCGCGTCCTTCACGGTTAGCGGCTCTTGCCCTATCGAATGCGCTGCCCCGCCTTCATCACGAGCTTGATCTTCCTGAGCGCGCTGATGTCGACGGTCGGATCGCCGTCAACGGCGATGAGATCCGCGAAGAGGCCTGTCGCCACGCGGCCGATCACCGTGTCCATGTGCAGCACTTTGGCGTTAACCGACGTGGCCGAGCGCACGGCATCGACCGGCTGCATGCCGTACGCGACCATGATCTCCAGCTCGCGCACGTTGTCCCCGTGGGTGAACACGCCGACGTCCGAGCCGCTCGCGATCGTCACGCCGGAATCGAGCGCCAGCTTGAATGACTCGCGCTTGCGGCGGATGCTGGCCGGCTCCGGATCGGTCCCCTTCTTCCAGCCGGCATATTGCGCCGTGGCATCGCCCGCCGCCACGGTCGGCACGAACGCGACATTGCGTTCCGCCATCAGCTTGAAGACATCCGCGGTGCCGCCATCGCCGTGCTCGATCGTCTCCGCGCCCGCCAGGATCGCGCGCCGCATGCCTTCCGGCGTGCTGGCGTGCACCGACACCGGCCGCCCGATGCTGCGGGCGGTCGACACAATGAGATTCATTTCATCCTGCGAGAACGTCGGCATCGTCTCGCCGCGCGGCCCCGCGCGATAATCGCCGTACACCTTGATCCAGTCGGCGCCTTTGCCCGCCTGTTCGCGGACCACGCGAACAAGGTCGCTGCCGTCGGCTTCTTCCGCGCCCTGGGGCACCAACCATTCGGCCGGATACCCCTTCGGACCGTACGTGCCGGTGGCGACGATGGCGCGGGTGGCCACGAGCATGCGGGGCCCGGGAATGATGCCCTGCTGCACCGCCTGTTTCAGGCCGACGTCCGCGTAGCCGGCGCCTTCGGTGCCCAGATCGCGGATGGTCGTGAAACCGGCGTCGAGCGTGGCTTTCAGCGACATCGTGGCGCGGGCGATCCGCACCGCCAGTGCCTCGTGCGCCACCTGATCGTTCCACGGTGTTTCGTTGTAGGGATGGAGCAGCACGTGCGAATGCGCTTCGATCAGGCCGGGCAGCAGGGTTGTGCCGGGCAGATCCACCGCCGTGGCACCTTGCGTCGCCAGATTCGCCACAGGACCGACGGCATCAATGCGCGTGCCGCGCACGCGCACGGCCCAGCCTTGGTGCATCTCTTCGCCGTCGAAAACGCGGGCGGGTTTGAGGAGCCAAGCGGGTTCGGCCTGGCCGGCGCCGCCGCCACGTCCCTGTTGGGCGGACGGCAACACCGTAGAGGCCGAGAGAACGAGCGCAATACCTGCAGCAACCGCGATCAGACGCATTGCTGAAGTGTAATCTCAGTCCGCGCGGGACGCGTCGCCGACGGCGGACGCGCCCGATGGCACGGCGCGCCTCGCTCGGCGGCTCAAGCGCCCGGTCGACCGGCTCAGTGCCCGGCGGTGCCCGTTGGCCTGAGGAGGCGCGGCCCCGACTGCCCTCGATAGAGGGGACGCCGCGACGAGCGCCGGGCCGGCGCGAGTGGCACGTCGACATCGACCTCGAGGTGCCGCCGCTGCAGCCAGCTCATGATGATCTCCGGCAACCGCGTTGCTCGTCGATCCGGCTCGCCCTCGCACCGCAGCACATGACCGCGCCTGGGCAAGTCTGCCGGGTCGGGTTGCGCGAGCAGCTCAACGAACGCGTCAAAACGAACCGGGTCGATGATCTGAATCATGCCGTCCCTCCCATTGGTCTGAGGAAAGCGATGTTGTCAGACCCTCATTCCGCTGTCTGTTCCCTTCGACACACGCCTCCAGCGCCAGCCGCGGGCATCGGCCATGCGCGGGGGAACGCCGTGATACCTTCAGCCGGACATGGTGAAATAGAGTGGCCGGTCTCGATAGAGGAGCTCAGATGTCCCGTTTCAGTCCCGACCAGATCGCGTTCGCGCAGTCGATGCGCGGTCCGCTCGATCGCACGCGTGCGCTTGACTTTCTACACACCCTCGATATCCGCCACAGCGTCGGCCATTGGTCGGCGGGCGATTTCTACGACCGGTTCGCCCCGGTCGGCTATCACTCCGACGATGCGACATTCGGCAACACGTTCGAGGGCCAGTGCCGGCGCACGAAAGCCGCGGGCATCGACGCCATCGAGATTCATCAGAGCGTGTTCGAGAAGACGCTGAACGGCGACATCGACTGGCCGGCGGTGGAGCGCGCCAAGGGCGGCTTCCTGGCCGAGCTGGGCATGACGATCCCGGCGTGCAACATCAACACGTGGACGAACCCGATCTTCCGGCTCGGCGGGCCGTGCAATCCGGATCCCGCGCTGCGGCGCGCGGCGCTCGAGGAGATCCTGAAGGCGGTCGAGATCTCGAAGGCGTTGAAGATACCCGTGATCAGCGTGTGGCCGGGCTCGGACGGCGCGGACTATCACTTTCAGATCGACTACCTCCAGTCGATGGAGTGGTTTACCGAAGCGCTGGTCACGGTCAACAAGGCGTGTATCGCCGCCGGCATCAAGCTCGCGATCGAACCCAAGCCGTACGAACCACGCGAGCTGTTCATGATCGTGCCGACGGCCGCCTCGGCGATTCTCGTGGCGCGGCGCGTCAACGAGATCTGCGGCGGCACGAACTGCGGCCTGACGGTCGACTACGGCCATCAGAAGATGGAGGGCACCACGGCCTCCACGGCGTGCGATCTGGCGGCGTATGCCGGCGTCCAGATCCACAAGTTCGACATCAACGACGCGCGCCAGGGCCGCAACGACCAGGACCTAATCTTCGGCACGATCTCGATTCCGGAATCGGTCGACTATCTGTTCACGACGTTCGTGCGCGACTACCGCGGCTTCTACAGCCAGGACCAGTTCACGTATCGCGACGACCCGACGCGCGCGATGGAGCGCAGCATGATCAATTTCGCGAACCTCGCGCTGAAAGCGGTGCGCATCTACGCGAAGAAGGCGGAACTCGACGCCGCCCGCGCGAAGGGCACCGGGCCGGACGTCCTCGACGTGGTCAGCCCGATCCTCGTTGGGTAGTTGATGGCGCCGCGGTCGTTCACGATCGGTCTCGATTTCGGTACGGGCTCGGTGCGCGCGGTGGTCGTGGACTGCGCCGACGGCCGCGTGATCGGCACGGGCGTGTGCGACTTCCCCACCGGTCAGGGCGGCGTGATCGTCGACGCGCGCGATCCGCACCTCGCGCGGCAGAATCCCGCCGACTACCTCGCCGGCATGCGCGCCGCCGTCCCCGCCGCGCTCGCCGCCGCGTCCGGCGATCCCGGATTCGCGCGCGATCGTGTCATCGGCATCGGCGTGGACACGACCGGATCGACGCCGATCCCGGTAGACGCGCGCATGCGGCCGCTCGCGCTCGATTCGAAATGGACCGCCAACCCCGCCGCCCACGCGTGGCTGTGGAAGGATCACACCGGCGCCGCGGAAGCCGACGCGATCACCGCGATGGCGCGCGAACATGCGCCGCAGTATCTGGCGCCGATCGGCGGCACGTACTCCTCCGAGTGGTTCTGGTCGAAGATCTGGCGCTGCCTGAACGTGGCGCCGGAGGTATTCGCCGCCGCCGCAAGCTGGGTGGAACTGGCCGACTACATTCCGGCGGTGCTCGCCGGCGTGAGCGCGCCGGACACGATCCGGCGCGGCGTCTGCGCGGCCGGGCACAAAGCGATGTATTCGGAAAGGTGGGGTGGCCTGCCGTCCGAAGCCTTTCTGACGCGCCTCGATCCGAAGCTGGCCGCGCTGCGCAGCCGCCTCTATGACCACGCGTGGCCGTCCGACCGGCCAGCCGGCGTGCTGTGCGCGGAATGGGCGAAGGCTTTTGGCTTGGCGGAGGGCGTGCCCGTCGCGATGGGCGCGTTCGATGCGCACTACGGGGCCGTCGGCGCGGGCATCACGACCGGGACGCTGGTCAAGATCATCGGCACGTCGACGTGCGACATCGCGATCGCGCCGGCGGCGGGCGCGGCGCCGGACGTGCCCGGCATCTGCGGCACCGTGAACGGGTCGGTTATGCCCGGGTATTACGGCGTCGAAGCGGGACAGTCGGCCGTGGGCGACCTGCTGCGCTGGTGGGTGGAGGTGGTGTGCGGCGGCGACGAGGCCATGCACGCGGCGCTCTCACTGGAGGCGTCGCGCCTCGTCCCGGGCGAATCGGGCCTGGTCGCGCTCGACTGGAACAACGGCAACCGCACGATTCTGGTCGACCCGCGCCTAACCGGCCTCATCGTCGGCCAGACGCTCCACACGACGCGCGCGGAGATCTACCGCGCGCTCATCGAGGCGACCGCGTTCGGCGCGCGCGCCATCATCGAGCGATTCAACGCGAACGGCGTGGCCGTCGAGCGCGTGATTTCCTGCGGCGGCATCGCGGAGAAGAATCCGCTCTTCATGCAGATCTACGCGGACGTGCTCGGCTATCCCATGCTGCTGGCGGGCTCGACGCAGACGCCGGCGCTGGGCGCATCGATCGCCGCGGCGGTCACCGCCGGCGCGACGGCCGGTGGCTATGACGACTTCGAATCGGCGCAGCGG
>JAKALV010000114.1 GCA_021824055.1 Acidobacteriota bacterium | reverse complement strand
GATGGAGAACATGGAGGCGATGGGCTGCCCGCGGCGCATCGTGTCGTTCGTGCTGCCGCTCGGCTACACGTTCAACCTCGACGGCACCACGCTGTATCTCTCGATGGCGTCGATCTTCGTGGCGCAGGCGGCCGGCGTGGATCTGACCGTCGGCCAGCAGATCACGATGATGCTGACGCTGATGCTGACCAGCAAGGGCGTGGCCGGCGTGCCGCGCGCGGCGATCGTGATCCTCGCCGGCACGCTCGCGAGCTACAACCTGCCGCTCGAGGGCGTGACGCTGCTCCTCGGCGTCGACGCCATCATGGACATGGCCCGCACCTCGGTGAACGTCGTCGGCAACTGCCTCGCGACGGTCGTCGTCTCCAAGTGGGAAGGTGAGTTCAAGGAAACCTAGTAGTTCGGTGTGCCTCTTGAAGTTCGGGCGTGTGATTCGATTGCCGTTCGGATGGGTACGATCGCCTGTCGTTCGGGGCGCTGCCGCGCGTGGAGCGGTTCATTGGAGCTTGGCGGGCCAAGCGAAGCGAGGCTCCCACCGCGGCGATGTACTTCGCGATGATCGGTTCCATGGTATACCGCCTGAACGGGACTGAGCGTTTACCGCCGCCGATGCCGCGGCGGTAAACTGCCGGAATGTTCCGAGCCGTTGTTGTCGTTGCCGCTCTGTTCGTCACGCCGTCCGCGCAGTCCGTCCCGCTGGATGTCGCCATCATCAATGTCGGTGCCGGCGGCGGGCGGCTGATCACCGGCGCGACCGGCGATGCCGGCGCCGCGAGGGGGGCCATTGGCATCCGAGGCGGGCGGATCGTGTCCATCGGCGGGGCCGATGGCACGAACGCCCGCGCGGTGATCGATGCGGCGGGGCTGGTGGTGGCGCCCGGTTTCATCGACGTGCATTCGCACGGGCTGGAAACGCTGGGCCGGCCCGAGCTGCGCAATGCCGACGCGGAACTCGCGCAGGGGGTGACCACGATCGTGGGCAACCCGGACGGCGGCGGCCCGATCGACCTGGCGAAGCAGCGCGTCCTGCTGGAAGGCGACGGCGGCATCGGCGTCAACGTCGCGTTGCTGATCGGTCACGGCACCGTCCGCGGCGCGGTGATGGGCGGCGCGAACCGCGCGCCTACGCCAGACGAGCTGGCGAAGATGGTGGCGCTGGTGAAGCAAGGCGTCGCCGACGGCGCCTTCGGGTTGTCGAGCGGCATCTTCTATACGCCGGGGCGTTACGCGAAGACCGACGAGCTCGTGGCGCTGGCGCGCGCGGCCGGCGGCGTGTACACCAGCCACATTCGCGACGAAGGCAACTACGACGTCGGCGTGGTGGCGTCGGTGGATGAAGTGATTCGGGTGGCCGAAGAGGCGCACGTCACCGGCATCGTCACGCACATGAAGGCGCTGGGACCCGACAGTTGGGGATTGAGCAAGACGCTGATCGTGCACATCGACGCGGCCCGCGCGCGCGGCGTCAGCGTGTTTGCCGACCAGTATCCGTACGAAGCGTCATCAACGAGCCTGGCTGCCGCGGTGCTGCCCGGTGTGTCAACCGCGGAGGCGCGCGCGCGGCTGTCTGATGGCGCGAGGAAGCCCGCGCTGTTGGCCGAGGCGACGGAGAACATCCGCCGCCGGGGCGGTCCGCACTCCATTGCGATCGCGTCCACGCGCGACAGCGCGCTCGACGGCAAGCGCCTCGACGAAATCGCCGCGGCGAGGGGCGTTTCGCCCGCGCAGGCGGCGATCGACATCATTCTGGACGGCGGCGCGTCGATCGTGTCGTTCAACATGAGCGAGGACGACATTCGCGCGATCATGCGGCAGCCGTGGACGATGACCTCGAGCGATGGCGCGTTGTCGCTGCCGGGCGAGGGCGTGCCGCATCCACGCAACAACGGCGCGTTCGCCCGCAAGCTGGGCGTCTACGTGCGCGAGCGGAAGGTGCTGACGCTGGACCAGGCGATCGTATCGATGACGTCGCTGCCGGCCGAAGTGTTTGGGTTGAAAGACCGCGGCGTGATCAGGGTGGGCGCGGTCGCCGACATCGCGGTGTTCGATCCGGCGAAGATTGTGGACCGCGCCACGTACGAGCATCCGCATCAGCTCGCGACGGGCATGAGCTTCGTGCTCGTCAACGGCCAGGTCGCGTGGAAGGACGGGAAGGGCACCGGCGCGCGGGCGGGGGTGGTGCTGCGGAAATGAACTCGGGAATCAATTCATCGAATTGATTCCCGAGTTCATTTGTGGTGATGAGGAACTAGCGCGGACGTCCGGGGCGGCCCGGACCGCGACCGCCGCGGGCCAGCAGCTTGGCGCGCTGGTCAGGCGTCAGAATTCCGGCCAACGTCAGCTCGGTCTGGACGCGCGCGGCCAGCTGCGCCTGTTCGGCCGCAATGACCTTTGCCTGCAGCGCGGCCACCGCCCCCGCATCAACCGCGTTTGCGAAGACGGCCGCGTGCAATGCCTGCCGCGCGTCCGCCAGCGCCCGCATGCCCGCCTGACGGCTGTCGCGCTCCGACTCGAACAGCGTCTTGATCTGTGCCTGCTGATCCGCCGACAAGTTGAGCCCCGCGAGCATCATGCCGGGCCCGCCGCCGCGGCGGCCGAACATCGGACCACCGGGACCGCCGGGTCCGCCCCCCATGCGGCCGAAGCCCGGTCCCATTCCCTGCCCCGGACCCTGGCCGAGCGCGCCGCCGGACCGCCCCATTCCACCGGGCCGCTGCGCCTGGACCACCGCCATCGTCACCACCAGACCCGCCACCACCACGCCTGCAAATGCCAGATGTTTCTTCATGATTGTGCTCCGCCTGCCGCCCGACGCCTCCCCGGCGTTGCGGCGTTCTACCTACTCAGACCGACGGACCTGCTCAGTTATTGCATCGCCCCGTTTTCCCTTACCATGTCGTATGCGCGTATTTGGATTGGTATCCGTGGTTTTGGTGGCGACCGCCTGCTCGAATGCGGCCGAGGGCCGCGCCGCCGCGCCGCCGGCCGCAGCTGTGGCGCAGGCGCCGGCGCAGGCCGCGGCGCCGGGCGCGGGCGTGAAAGTCGTGCTGTCCGACCGGCCGCTCCCGCTGCCGGCCTTCTCGTTGAGGGATCTCGACGGCCAGGTCATCGATCAGCACGCCTGGAAGGGGAAGGTCGTGCTCCTGAATTTCTGGGCCACCTGGTGCGGGCCGTGCCGCGCCGAAATCCGTGACCTGATCCGGCTGCAGAACAAGTACCGCAACCAGCTGGTGATCGTCGGTCTCTCGGTGGATGCCGGAAACTCGGCGAATGCGGACGTGAGACGGTTCGTGACCGAACATCAGATGAACTATCCGGTGGCGATCGTCGACGACCACGTCGAGAAACTGTTTGGCGGCGTGTCCTCCATTCCGTCGACGTTCGTGCTCGATCTCGACGGCCGGATCGTGCAGCGCCATCTCGGCACGCTGGATGCGATCGTGACCGAACAGGAAGTGCGCGCGCTGGCGAAGCTGCCGACGTCGGCTGAAGTGTCGGTAGTCCACGATACGGGGCAGGTCCTGAAGGCCAACGCGGCGTACGCGACGGAAATTCCGGGCATCGACTTCACGGGCCTGACGCCGGAGCAGAAGACCGAGGCGCTCAAGCGGATGAATACCGAGATGTGCACGTGCGGCTGCGGGAGCACGATCGCGGGCTGCCGCATCGAGGATCCTACGTGCGATACGAGCCTGCCGCTTGCGAAGAAGATCGTCGCCGAGATCCGGAAGAAGAAGGGATAGCGCGGGCCCGGCGGGCCGCCGCTATTCCTCGAGCTTGTGGCGCACGTCGCGCGCCGACACCATGAAGATCACGTCCTCGGCGATATTCGTGGCGTGGTCGCCGATGCGCTCCAGGTGGCGCGAGATGAGGATCAGGTCCAGGGACGCCGCGACCGTGGCCTTGTCGCGCTGCATGTAGCCCAGCAGTTCCTTGAAGACCAGCGTCTTCAGCGCGTCGAGCTCGTCGTCGCGATCGAGCACCCCGCTCGCCGTTGACACATCGCGCCGGACGTAGGCGTCGAGCGCATCGTGCAGCATCTCCTGCGCGATGAGCGCCATCCGCGGAATATCGATGAGCGGTTTCACCGGCGGATGCGTGAAGTAGCGTGATGCCGCCTCGGCGATGTTGACCGCCAGGTCGCCCACGCGCTCGAGGTCGCTGTTGATCTTCACGGCCGAGACGATCGCGCGCAGGTCCACCGCCATCGGCTGATGCAGCGCCAGCAGCTTGACGCAGCGGTCGTCGATCTCGATATGGAGCTGGTTGATGGCTTCGTCGCCCGTGAGCACCCGCTCCACGGCGGCGTGGTCGCCCTCCACCAGCGCGAGCACGGCGATGCGGACGCGATCCTCCGCGAGGCCGCCCATCGTGAGCAGGCGGGTCTTGAGCTGATCGAGTTCTTCCTGAAAATGCGGAACGTGCGGGTCCGTGGTCATGGGGGTCTCGCTCAGCCGAACCGGCCGGTAATGTAGTCCTCGGTGAGTTTCTCCGCGGGACTGGTGAACATGGACGGGGTCGGGCCGTGTTCGACCATCTTGCCCAGCCAGAAGAACGCCGTCGTGTCGGATACGCGCGCCGCCTGCTGCATGTTATGCGTGACGATCACGATCGTGTAGTCCTTCTTCAGGACGTAGATCAGCTCTTCGATGCGCTGCGTCGCCATCGGATCGAGCGCCGAGGCCGGCTCGTCCATCAGCAGTACTTCCGGGCGCACCGCCAGCGCGCGCGCGATGCACAGCCGCTGCTGCTGGCCGCCCGAGAGCGCCATCGCGGGTTCGTGCAAGCGGTCTTTCACTTCATCCCACAGCGCGGCGGACTTCAGGCTCGCTTCCACCTGCGCCGCCAGTTCCCGGCCCTTCGCCATCCCGTTGATGCGCAGTCCGTACGCCACGTTCTCGAAGATCGACTTCGGGAAGGGGTTGGACTTCTGGAACACCATGCCGACCTTGCGCCGCAGGAGCACCGCGTCCGTGCCGGGCGCGTAGAGATCCTGGCCGTCGATCCTGACGCTGCCCTCGACGCGCGTGCCGGGGATGATGTCGTTCATGCGGTTGAGCGTGCGGAGAAACGTGCTCTTGCCGCAGCCCGACGGACCGATGAACGCCGTCACGGTATTGGCGCGCATCTCCATCGAGATGTCGGTCAGCGCGCGTTTGGCGCCGTAGAAGAAGTTCAGGTGCTCGACGGAAATCTTCACAGTCCCCGCCACTGTATCGGGCGGCGCCTCGCCCCGGGTTTCGCATGTGTAAATTCTTCATCTTGGTCTCCGGGCGCGGAAGTGCCGGATAATTAACAGCGGTGTAACACGTACGATGCCCCGCCGAAACATGCGGTCCTTACGCTCACTCCAGCCTGCAGAACGTAGAGAGCAGCACAGAGAGACAAGGAGACTGGTGTGATTCGAACGACCCAACGGTTGATGACGGCAATGATCCTTCTGGCGGTGCCCGCCCTGGCCGGCGCGCAGGTGACGCCCGCCGCCGCCCACACGCCGCCCGACGACACGCAATCCATCAAGGTCGGCGCGGTTGTCCTGTACGACTACACCTATACCAAGGCGCCCAAGGCCAAGGACGCGGCCGGTAACCTGATTTCACCGAGCGCGTTCAACGTGAGCCGCACGTATATCAACGTGACGGGCAACATCTCACACCTGGTGAGCTTCCGCATCACCGAGGACATCGCGCGGGAGACGGGCTCGGGCAGCAGCCTCGGCGGCAGCCTCAACTACCGGCTCAAGTACGGCTTCGCGCAGATCAACCTCGACGACGTGACCGGCAACTGGAAGCAGACGTACCTCCGCCTGGGCATCCAGCAGACGCCGTTCATTGACTACGATGAAGGCATCTACCGCTATCGCTTTCAGGGCTCGGTGTTTGCCGAGCGCGACGGCGGCGTGGGTTCGTCGGACGCCGGCGTGGGCTTCCACACCAACCTGCCGAGCAACTACGGCGACATCCAGGTGGGGTACTTCAACGGCGAGGGCTACGCGAAGGCCGAGGCCAACAACCAGAAGTCGTTTCAGATCCGCGGCTCGATCCGCCCGATGGCGACCGGCTCCATGACGGCCCGCGGCCTGCGGCTGACGGCGTTCTACAACACCAACCACATCGTGAAAGACGCGCCGTCGACCAAGCTCATCGCGCAGGCGACGTTCGAGCACACGCGCTTCAACGCGGCGTTCGATTACCTGCGCACGGCGGACCAGACGCTGCCCACCACGTCCAAGACCGAGGCCGACGGCTGGTCGTTCTACGTGACGCCGTTCTTTCACCAGAAGGGCAACGGCCTGGAAGGGCTGGTCCGCTACGACTCCTTCCGCCCGAACAAGACGTCGGCCAATGCGCGCCGCAACCGGGCCATCGCGGGCCTGGCCTACTGGTTCCCGCATCCGGGTGGCGGGGCGACGGCGGCATTGCTGCTCGACTATGAGCAGGTGACGTTCGCGAACTTCACGACGTCGCAGGACAAGCAGCAGCGGATTGCGTTGCACGGGCTGATTAACTTTTAGAACGGCGTCCCCGGGCCTGAAGGCCCGGGGCTCCATGACGACACGGCAAGACGACGCAGTACAACACAACAGATCAGGAGCACAGAGATGACATTCAAGAGCTTCACGCGGTGGCAGATGGCGATGGTCGCGGCGGGCGTGTTGGCGCTCGGCGCCGGCGTCGCGGCACAGAAGGTCCAGATCACGGGCGCGGGCGCGACGTTCCCGGCCCCGATCTATTCGAAGTGGTTCAGCGAGTACAACAAGCTGCACCCGAACATCGAGGTCAACTACCAGCCGATCGGTTCGGGCGGCGGCATCAAGCAGATCTCCTCGAATACGGTGTTCTTCGGCGCCAGCGACGGCCCGATGACCAACGACCAGCTCCTGGCGGCGCCGGGCAAGCTGATGCACTTTCCGACGGTCCTCGGCGGCGTGGTGCCGGTGTTCAACGTCAACGGCGTCAGCCAGCTCAAGTTCACGGGCCCGCTGCTGGCCGACATCTTCATCGGCAAGGTGACGAAGTGGAACGATCCGGCGATCGCCAAGGTCAACCCGGGCGTCAAACTGCCGGGCGATGAGATCACGGTGGTGCATCGGTCGGACGGCAGCGGCACGACCTACATCTGGTGCGATTACCTCGCCAAGGTCGCACCCGAGTGGAAGCAGAAGGTCGGCGTCAGCACGTCCGTGAACTGGCCGGTGGGCCTCGGCGGCAAGGGCAACGAGGGCGTGGCCGGCATCGTGAAGCAGACGCCCGGCGCGATCGGGTACGTCGAGCTGATCTACGCGCTGCAGACCAAGATCTCCTACGGGCCCGTGCAGAACATGGCCGGCGAGTTCGTGAATGCGTCGCTCGATTCGGTCACGGCCGCGGCCGCCGGGGCGGCGGCGAAAATGCCCGCCGACTTCCGCGTGTCGATCACGAACGCGCCGGGCACGGGCGTGTATCCGATCTCGTCGTTCACCTGGCTGCTGCTCTATGAGAACCCGAAGGACAAGGCCACGGCGCGCACGTTCAACGAGTTCATGACCTGGATGCTGACCGAGGGCCAGAAGTACACGAAGGACCTCGGATACGCGCCCCTTCCGGCCAACGTCGTGCAGATGGAAATGGCCGCGCTGAAGAAGATCAAAGTCCAGTGAAGTTCCGTCTCACCACCGGCGCGCTCGCGTCGGTGATCGTGCTCATCGTCGTCGGCGTCGCCTACGTCCTGTGGGACGGGGCGGCGCCGTCGATTCATGCGTCCGGATGGAAGTTCTGGCAGACCTCGACGTGGGATCCGGTCTCCGGCGAGTTCGGCGCCGGCCCGTTCATCTGGGGCACGTTGTATTCGTCGATCCTCGCCCTGCTGCTCGCGACGCCCGTCGCGATCGGGATCGCCGTGTTCTTGTCCGACTGGTGTCCGATGGCGCTTCGCGCGCCGCTCGTATTTTTAACCGAGCTGCTGGCCGCAATTCCTTCGATCGTGTACGGCCTCTGGGGCATCTTCGTCCTCGTGCCGGCCGTTCGCGAGTTTCAGGTGGGGCTGCCCGGCTGGGTGCGCGCGCTGCCGCTCTTCAGCGGGCCGCCCGTCGGCGTCAGCATGCTCTCCGCCGCGCTGATCCTCGCCATCATGATCGTGCCGTTCACCTCGTCGGTCGCGCGCGAAGTGTTGAAGTCCGTCCCCACGTCGCAGCGCGAAGCGGCCTACGCGCTCGGGGCCACGCGCTGGGAAGCCACCCGTGTCACCCTGAGCTACGCGCGCACGGGGATCGTCGGCGCCGTCATGCTTGGTTTCGGCCGCGCGCTGGGTGAGACGATGGCCGTCACCATGGTGATTGGGAACAACCCGCAGGCCAAGTGGTCGCTGTTCGCGCCGCAGTACACCATGGCCGCCGTCATCGCCAACGAGTTCAGCGAGGCCGCCGACGCCCTGCACTTCGGCGCGCTGTTCGAAATCGGCCTGGTGCTGTTCGCCATCACGCTGCTCGTCAACTTCGGATCGCGACTGCTGCTGTGGCGGATGAACCGCGAGCGCAAGCCGAAAGCCTCTCGCGCCGTGCCGGTCGAGGAGGCCGCATGACATTCCGTGACCGTCGCCGACGCGTCGTGTCGGCTGTGATGGTGGGACTGTCCGTTGTGGCGGTGTGCGCGGCGCTGGTGCCCGTGGCGATGATCCTGTTCTTCGTGATCGGCAAGGGCCTCGGCTCGCTCAATCTCGCGTTCTTCACGCACATGCCGGCGCCCGTGGGCGAGACCGGCGGCGGGATGGCGAACGCCATTCTCGGGTCGTTGACCATGGTCGGTCTGGGCGCGCTGTTCGCCGTGCCGATCGGCATCGTGGCCGGCATCTTTCTGTCGGAATTCCACGGTACCAGGTTTGCGTCCCTCGTGCGCTTTGCCGCCGACACGCTGAACGGCGTGCCGTCGATTGTCATCGGCGTATTTGTGTACGCGGTCCTGGTCCTGCCGGTGAAGCACTTCAGCGCGCTCGCCGGCGGCGCCGCGCTCGGCGTGATGATGCTGCCGATCATCACGCGCACGACCGAGGAATTGCTGCGGCTCGTGCCGACGGCGTTGCGCGAAGGCGCCTACGCGCTCGGCGCCACGCGCAGCAGGGCGATGTTCACCGTCGTCCTGCCGGCGGCGCTGCCGGGCATCCTCACGGGCGTGATCCTGGCGCTCGCGCGCACCGCGGGCGAGACGGCGCCGCTGCTGTTCACGTCGCTCAATAACCAGTTCTGGTCGACCTCGCTGACCAAGCCGATGGCGTCCCTCACCGTGCAGGTCTACACCTACGCCATCTCTCCGTATGACGACCAGCATCGGCAGGCCTGGGCGGGCGCGCTGGTGCTCGTGACGATCGTCTTCCTCTGTTCGCTCCTGGCGCGCGTCGCCACCCGGCGACTCGAGCGCATGCATACGGGGAGTTAGGGGCCGAGCTTCAGCTCGGCCTATGGCCTATAAAGAGGTGTTGACCGGGCAGCGGCCGAGCATGTAGTCTTTAATCCGGATTTACGGATTGACTGTAGCCACCCTGCCGCTTCTCGACTCGCTCTCGGCCTTGGCCGACCCGACCCGGTGCCGGATGCTCCTCCTGTTGGAGGGGCACGAGCTGACCGTGTCGGAGCTGTGCGCCGTCGTGCAGCTACCGCAGTCCACGGTCAGCCGCCAGCTCAAGACGCTGGCCGATGCCGGCTGGGTCACGTCCCGCCGCGACGGCACCAGCCGCTACTACTCGTTGAACCTGTCGAACCCGGGACCGAGCAC